>JBCDHO010000077.1:0-8706 GCA_038749855.1 Pseudomonadota bacterium | reverse complement strand
GTGAAAGACCAGCAGAGCGAGCTCGGGCTCGATGAGGTCAACGCCGAGCACCAGGCCAAGAAGGAGCGCATCGAGCGTTCCAAGGACAAGGCCAACCAGAACAACACGGCCAAGGTCAACGAAGCGCTGAAGAAGCGCACAGAGAAGGCTGCGCCGAAAGCCAAGGAGAAAGCCGCCCCCAAGAAGAAGGCGGCCGCCAAGAAGAAGGCCGCGCCGAAGAAGAAGGCCGCAGCCAAGAAGACCCCCGCGAGCAAGAAGGAGCTAGCGCCGGCATGACACTTTCACCCGTAGAAATCGCCTTCTTTGGCGTGCTCGCCGGCCTTGCGGTCGGCGCGCTGTTGGGCTTCCAGACTGGCCGCGTATCTCAGGCACAGGCAGTGAACCGATCCTTCGAGCGCCTGGCGGGCGTTCGTCGCGACGCCGGCACGCCTGCGATATCGAGTAGCGGCCGCGACGGGGCGCTGAGGTGATCGGCTCTACGCTCTTCTTCGGACTGACGGCGCTTGCCCTGGTTGGCGTCGTCGGCTGGAGCTATCGCTACGAGATCGCGATCTGGGTCAGCGACCTGGTGTCCCAGCAACCCGAAGAAGAGTCAGGCCACGACCAGGAGAAGCACTGATGCTAGTCAACAGGCTCCCCAGATCAGTGACGAGCGAAGCCCTGCACATAAAGAGCGCGCAGCACGAGGCGCAGATACGGCGCTATCACGCCATCGAGTACAAGCCGCACTGGTTCTGGCTGCACAGCGATGACGTGAATTGCGGAGACCATGTTTACCACGGCTGCGACCTGCCCGACCACAAGTCCCAAGGCTTTGGCGGCGCAACGCTCACTTTTCTGCTAGTGGGTGGCGGCGAGCTGAAATTGAAGGGGCCGTGGAAGGCAAGCCCCGGCGGAATGCTGAAAGCTACCGGCGTGGACGTGACAGACAAGCTTCTGACGCGAGCAATCATTGGCCCCGAATCAACGCTGGACCTGAATGGCGGCGGCTACTTCGGGACGCGCACGTTTATCAACCCCGGTTGGTATGAGCCTGACTTTGTGCTTGGTCGCTACGAGCGCGGCAGAGAGTTGGCGGACGCTCTGGCCACAGCTTTAGGTCGCCCTCTGCGCTACTACGTCGAGACCGGGGGCGGATCTCACAGCGGCACGGCGATGCCTTCGGAGGCTGCATGAGCGGCCTACCCCTCGACCTGGAGCTGGCCTGCGAGCGGTGCGGCCGGCATCTGAACCCTGACAAGGCGGTCTGGCTCGATCTCAACGGCCAGACGAACCGCTACCGCCGCAAGCCGTGGCCGGAGGGTGTTAGCCAGGGCTCGTTCGCCTTTGGCCCCGGTTGCGCAGACCGAGTTCTGCACCGGAAGGGCAAGCTGGACATCCAACACGGGGTTGCGCTGTGAACCTGATGACCGTCGACACCTACTGCCACGCCTCGGGCTGGTCCTCGGACGCGCTGAAGCGATTCTTGAAGGATCACGGCGAAGAAGGTAAGCAGTACCTGTTGCCGACTGGGAGGGGCTGGTGGATAGACGTACCCGAACTGGAAAAGCTAATGCGACTCCGGGCGTCACAGAAAGGCGGGGGCGGTGCCTCATCTCCTACACCGTTAAAGGCCGGCGCCAGCAAAAGCTCACGCACTGGCCCTTCCCTGGTGGAATAGACCATGCCCTCAAGGAGCGAAACCGGCTCATCCGCGAGCAGGGCAGCGTCCGCCAGGTGCCGCTCTTCAAGACCCTGGCCCAGGAACGGCTCGACAGCGCCAACCTCACGCCGGCCAGCCGCCGGACGGCCAAATCCAGGCTCAATAACTACTGGTCCGGGCTCGGCGGCCGCTACGTCGACGAAATCACCTATCGGGACATCGCCCAGGTGATGGCCGGCACGAACCATCTGGCGCCCAAGACCCGGCGTCACATCCTGTCCGAGGGCCACAAAGTGCTCGAAGTCGCCCGCCGATCCGGGTTCATCGACACCAATCCGGCCTCCCAGTTCGACGAGATCCGCGGCGACAGCGGCGAGGTCGACCCTTTCACGATGCGGGAGCGGGACGCCCTGCTCGCGAAGCTCTCCGGCAACGCCAAGCTCTTCTACCTGATCCGCTTCTACTGCGGCCTGCGGCCCGGTGAGGTCCTGGGCCTGACCTGGTCGGACTACGACGGGAAGCAGTTCCACGTACACCAGCAGACCGTCGAGGGTGCCCACAGGGACACCACGAAGACCCACAAGCCCCGCCTGGTTCATGTGCACCCGAAGGTCCGGGACGCCCTGAGCCTGTGGCCCACGCGGTTCCAGCGCGGCCACATCCTAATCACGAAGGACGGAGAGCCCTATCGCCGCCCCGAATCGCTAGCGGAGTCTTTGAACCTGGCCATGAAGAAGGCCGAGGTGCGCTACCGGAGCCCGTACAACGCCCGTCACACCTGCGCCACCATGATGCTGGAAGCCGGCATGGAACCGGCCTACTGCGCAGGGCAGCTGGGGCATTCAATCGAGATGTTCCTGCGGATCTACGCCACGTGGGTGAACTCGGACCGCTCGGAACAACAAGCCAAGATCTGGGGAAGCATCCAATGATCACATTCGCGTCACATCGGGGCTCGGAACACCCCCTGGCGAGTACCTGGGCGTATGCCCCCGTTTCTGAGGCAAACGTTGCAAGCCCTTGTTTACCCTCCACTTACCAGGGTGCTAGCCTAGGCACTTGCAACGCCCTCGTGGATTCGACTCCCACCCTGGGCACCAGCAGCGACCGCCCTGCCCGGGTGGTGAAATTGGTAGACACAAGAGACTTAAAATCTCTCGGGGGCAACCCCGTGCCGGTTCGAGCCCGGCCCCGGGCACCAGTGTTTTGACTGGTCGTGGATTGTGCTTGGGAAAGGCTGGCCCCTTAATCTAGTCAAGGCGGGACAGGTGCATGAGCATTTGCAATCGGTCATCGCCTTGTCGAACGGTCACGATGCAGCTCACCGATTGCCGATCGACCACGCGCTCCCAAATGTGGCCCGAGACGGTTCTACCCACCAAGTTCGCATCTAAGTTCCACCCTTGTGCCGCCATCTGCTCTGCAAAATGCTCCGACAGGTTGGCGGCAGGCAGCGTTGTTTTGATGGTGGAGGACGAGCCTGCCTGATCGCCGCCGCTGTGAGTCCCACGCGAGGGATGCCGGATGTGGGCGAGCGATTTAGGCAAGCTCAACCCTGGTAGATAGCGCGAGAGCGACGGCGATGCTGCAGCGTGGTTCTTGTATGAAGCGATGGCCTCGGCGCAACTTTGACTTCCATGCTGTGCAGAATGCGTCAGCGTGACGATTTCACCAATGTCGCTGGCTCTCGTGGACAGCGTAAGATGACCGTCCGAGTCGCTGCAGAACGCTTGTCTTCTGGATACCGCTGGTTTTCTGTAAGGCAGGAATCCGACCAACGGATACGAATACTCACTTTCGTTCGGCAGCGCCTGCCAGTCGTTCGCGATGATCTGGTCTACGAGCTGCTCCAGGAATGCCTGTGGACCACTGTTGGTTTTCCACGCCACCTGGTGGTAAACGGCACGGTGCGAGATGCTGCTACCGATCAGCTCAGCGTCACCCGCTTCAATCTTGATCGGGAACTGTTCCGGCCAATCACGGCTGTAGGTCATGTTTGACAGAAACGCTTCTGCGATATCGGAATCAACACAACAGCTTTCTGTTGAGGTGGCCTCAATCGATATCGATGCGAGTGCCAGTGCCGCCAGCAGTCTGACTGAATGAATGGTCAAAACGATTCCTTCCGTGGTGGCCGCCCAGCGCAAGGGTACTCTGCTCACGATCTGTCGGATATCCCCGGTCGACGTCGACCAGGTCGGCGGCAGGCGATCGGCTGTGCCAGCGATCGTATCGGCCAAGCTTCGAGGCGCTGAATCAGCGCTACACCACCCGCACCCACTCCCCGGCGACGGCGTACACCCCCTGCTCCACCAGGCATCCCTGAATGTGCTGATGGGGTGCGAGGTCCACCCAGAAGGTCCCTGTCGGTTCGAGTAACCCGACCCGATGCACCTGCAATCGGACGGGCTTGCCGATCTGCCGGGCACGCACCGGCGCAATAAAGCCGAGCCAGGGTTTGTAGCTGTAGCTCTTCGAGCGACGGAGCACGCCGATCTGCGCTCCCTGGGTGTCCTGATGCAGGGTGATCAGGCGGTGATTGAGCTTCCAGGCGAGTGCGAGCGCTGTCACGGCGACCTCTAGACTGTATATATATACAGTATCGCTCGCAATGCCTCGCGGCAAGCGCGTTCCCGAGCGGGAACGCGATGCGGGGGGCGTTAGGCCTCGGCCTCAGCGCGGCGGAACGACATGGGCGGACGGGGCACACCCAGGAAGTAGCCCTGGCCACGCGTGCAGCCCAGTGCCTCGAGGGCCTGCTGCTGCTCTGCGGTCTCGATGCCTTCTGCGACCAGCTCGAAGCCGAGCTCGCGACCGCTCTCGGCGAGATGCCGAACCAGGGTCTTGGCACGATCGCAGGTCAGCATGCGATCGACGAGGCGCCGATCCAGCTTCACGGCCCGGACCGGCAGCCGCGCGATGCTGTGCCAGCCGGCGTAGCCGGTACCGAAGTCATCGACGGCGAGACCCACGCCGGCTTCGGCGAGCTGCTCGAGCTGGTCCAACAGCAGCCGCGCATTTTCCAGCGGCTGGCTTTCGGTGACTTCCAACTCGACGTCCGTCGGCTTGAGGCCTGCCGCGCTGATGGCTTCCAGCAGTGCCTGGGCATAGCCGGGATGGGCCAGCTCCAGCGGCGACATGTTCAGTGCCAGCACGCCCTGCACGTGGCCTTCGGCCCGGAGCTGGGCGAATTCGCGCAGCGCCTTGCGGGTGAACTGGCGACCGACGAGCACGATCAGGTCAAAGGCTTCGGCGGTATCGATCAGGGTCTGCGTGTCGAGCAGGTCACCGTTCGCATCGGACAGGCGCAGTAGCGCCTCGCATCCGACCTCTGCGCCGCTATGCAGCTCATGTTGGGTCTGGAAGTAGACCTGCAGCCGGTCCTCCCGCAGGGCGCTGACCAGCTCATCGAGCATACGTTGCTGCTCGGGGGTCGCGACCGGCTGGTTTTCCCGGCTGCGCAGTCCTATCTGCTCCATCGCTTCGATGAGCGGCTCGGTACCGGTCGTGGCGCGTCGCGGCGCGACAAAGGGCAGCACTTGTGCGGACTGCTGTTGGCTGCTGCCGGACTGGCCACCGATGGCACGGGTCGGGTTGAGCTGAACCACGGTGCGTTCGTGTACGTTAATCATGGTCATCTCCCCCTTAGTCCGCGAGCTCGGCAGAATTCGCCCAGAGGTAACTGTTGGCCCACAGATAGCTGTTCGCCCACAGGTAGCTGTTGGCCCAGAGGTAGCTGTTCGCCCACAGGTAGCTGTTGGCATTGACGTCACCGCTGCCACCGTTCCCAGCCACCAGTGCGCTGTTGTCCCACAGAGCCTGGTTAGCCTGCAGGTAGCCCGACGGCGTGCCCGCCGCGGCCTGCCAGTAACCACCCGGTTGCCACAGGCTGCTGGCCGACCACTGGCTGCCGCCCCACAGCACCGCGGTGTCTTCGATCAGCAGCGAGGTGCCGGTGCTGTGCGGAATGATCCGCGGTGACAGAGCCTGGCCACTCAGCGTGTCGCTGTTGGCCAGGGCCGCGCCGATGTTCAGGACGCCTGCGCCGGTGTTGGTTGCGGTGCCATGAATCTTGCGGGCGCTCTTCATGAGGCGCGCCTTAACCGTGGCTGGCGTCAGGTTCGGCTCCTTCGCCAGCATCAGCAGCGCAGCCCCGGACACGACGCCGGCCGCCATGCTGGTACCCGACAGTTCCGCGTACTGGCTGTCGCACTGAGCGCCGCAGCCCAGGCCGCGGTTGCCGACGTGCAGCTTCAGCGTCATATCCGACGTGGACGCGGCCACAAAGCGGTTACCCGGAGCGAGCAGATCGGGCTTCAGGGTCAGGTCGACGGCGGTCGGTCCGCGGGAGGAGAAGGTCGACACGTAGTCGTCGTCCCAACGATCGCCAGTATCAGAGGTCGTGAGGCTGCCTGCGGTGATGATCTTGCGGGCAGCACCGGGGCTGGTGATGGTGAAGTCGCCGTAGTTGCCGTTGTTCCCGGCGGAAGCGACCACCACGAAGCCAGCGTCCCAGACCTGCTCTGCGGCGATCGCGAGCGGATCCATGGCGACGCTGTCGCGGGTGGGTGATCCGAGTGACATGTTCACAACCTTGATGTTGTGATCGTGGCCGTGAGTCAGAACCCAGTCGAGCGCCTTGACGACCATGGACGCGTTGCCCTGGCCACCGTTGTTCAGCACCTGCAGCGAGTGCACGGGCGTACCCGGGGCAATGCCTAGATGCAGGCCACCACTGGCGACGCCGGTACCGCCGACGATACCGGCAATGTGGGTGCCGTGACCGTAGCGATCCTGGCCCTGATCGTTGCTCATCACGCAGGTGCTCTGGCCGGTGGTGCAATTCCAGCGCGAAGCGACGTTGAGGTCCGGGTGCGCCTTGATGCCGGAGTCGATGATGGCGACGCCAAAGTTCGTGTTCGGGGCCTGGTAACCGGCGTCCTGCGGAGACGGCGGCAGCGCGCTGGCCCGTGCGCTGACCGAACTCGCCATAACCGGGCTATCGAGATCGACCACGCGCAGGCTGTTGTCGGCCGCCAGATCGATCAGTGCACTCGGGTGAATGCGAACTGCGGTCATGGGCAGGTTCTGATACTGCTCAAAGACTTCGCCGCCAAGCGCCTGTACGCGAGCCAGCTCATCAGCATCGGCAGCGCTGCTATAGGTGAGCAGCAGATCGACCGGCTCGTTGCCACCGGCATCGATCAGCGCCTGCACGCTCTGACTCATGCGGCTGCGGGCGGCGCGCTCGCGCTCGCTCTGCGGCTGCGAAGTCGCGGTATCGGGGGCGAGCGCTGCGTGATTTCCGGTAGAGGATGCTGCGGACACGATGCTGGCCAGTGGGCTGACCGGCGCGATCGCGCCGTAGGTCGCCGCAACGGCAGCCTCAGGACCCGGGCCGCCGACGGCGGTGGCCACCGAGCCTTCAGTGCTGGGCTGAGCCGCGCCCGCGGCGATGCCTGCGAGCTGATCTGATTCATAGGACGCGAGGGATACGCCGAGTACCGCTGCGCCAACCGCCAGTGAAAGTGTCTTGAGTTTCATGATGTCAAAGTCCGCAGAGCGAGTCCGATGTCTGTCTTGCCCGACAGATTGCAACGCTGGTGCCAGATCGATGACGAGGAGTAAGGAGGGTGTAACTGATTAAAATTCAATCAGTTAGAGAAGATAAGGGGATTTCAGATTAGAAACCGATAGGCCGCGACGCCACTATTTCAGTCCGAGGCGCCGAATTCATGGCCGCGCCGCCGGAAATTCGCCGGCGGCACCGAGAGTGAACTCCAGCTACATATTCGGGTAGTTGGGTCCACCGGCCCCTTCGGGCACGACCCAGTTGATGTTCTGCGCCGGATCCTTGATGTCACAGGTTTTACAGTGCACGCAGTTCTGCGCATTGATCTGGAAGCGCGGCGTGCTGCCTTCCTTGATGACCTCATACACCCCCGCCGGGCAATAGCGCTGCGCGGGCTCGTCGTACATCGGCAGATTCTGCGCGATGGGAACGTCCGGGTTCTTGAGCTGTAAATGACAGGGCTGATCTTCCTCGTGGTTGGTGTTCGACAGGAACACAGAAGACAGACGGTCGAAGGACAGCACATTGTCCGGCTTTGGGTACTCGATTCGGGGTGACTCCTTGGCCGGCTTCAAGGTCGCGTGATCGGGTGTGGGATCGCCCAGATGATAGAGGTTGTTCCCCCGGAACACGAAGCTGCTGACGAACGCGTGAGCGGCGCCCAGGAGGGTGCCGAACTTGTGCAGCGCCGGGCCGGAGTTGCGGGATCGCTCCAGCTCATCATGGAGCCAAGAGTTCTCATAGGCGCTCTGTAATTCGGTCAGTTCGGTGCTGGCATGCCCATCGAGAACCGCCTGCAGGGCGACATCGGCGGCGAGCATCCCGGACTTCATCGCCGTATGGCTGCCCTTGATCTTGAGCATGTTGAGGAAGCCGGCATCGTCACCGATCAGCAGCCCGCCCGGCATGCTCAGCTTCGGCAGCGCCTGTGGGCCGCCCTTGACGATCGCCCGGGCACCGTAAGCGACCCGCTTGCCGCCTTCCAGTACATCGGCGATCAGCGGATGGTGTTTCCAGCGCTGGAACTCTTCGAAGGGGCTCAGATGCGGATTGCTGTAGGACAGGTCTACGATCAGTCCCAGGGCCACCTGGTTGTTTTCCAGGTGATAGAGGAAGGAGCCGCCGGTCGCCGACCCGGGCATGTGACCCAGAGGCCAGCCGACTGAGTGCACCACCTTGCCGGGCACGTGGTTCTCGGGCTTGACGTCCCAGACTTCTTTCAGACCGATGCCGTAATGCTGCGTGGTCGAGTCTTTGGCCAGATCGAAGTGCTCGATGAGCAGCTTGCCCAGATGCCCGCGACAGCCCTCCGCGAAGAGCGTGTACTTGGCGTGCAGCTCATAGCCCGGGGTATAGCTGGCCTTGTGCTCGCCATCGGCAGCGACGCCCATATCGCCGGTCGCGATGCCCTTGATGCTGCCGTCGTCGTGGTACAGCACTTCGGAGGCGGCGAAACCTGGGAAGATATTGACCCCGAGCGCCTCGGCCTGCT
>JBCDHO010000076.1:0-9054 GCA_038749855.1 Pseudomonadota bacterium | reverse complement strand
GACCCGTTCAGTTCCTGTTCGGGCTGCTGGGCGCTGCCTCGGTGCAGCGCGGCCCCATCTGGTGGGCGGCGCACCATCGTCACCACCACGTGGTGTCCGAGCAGCCGGAGGATCCGCATTCTCCCGTTCAGCATGGTTTCTGGCACAGCCACACGGCGTGGTTTCTGACCCGCGAGCATTTTGCAACGGATGAACGTCGGGTCCGCGATCTCCTGCGCTTTCCTGAGCTTCGCTGGCTCGACCGCTACGACCTGGCGATTCCCGTGCTCTTTGCCATTGGCCTGTTTGTCCTGGGCGGCGTGCTCGAACGCACGGCACCGGAGCTTGGGACCAGTGCGGGACAGATGCTCATCTGGGGTTTCTTCATTTCCACCGTGGTGTTGTACCACGCAACGTTCACGATCAATTCGCTCGCTCACCGCTGGGGCAAGCGCCGCTACGCAACCCGCGACGACAGCCGCAATAACTTCTGGCTGGCGCTATTGACCTTTGGAGAAGGCTGGCACAACAACCACCATCACTATCCGGCCTCTGTGCGCCAGGGGTTCTACTGGTGGGAGATCGATATCACCTATTACCTGCTGCGTGGACTTGCCGCCCTCGGCCTTATCTGGGACCTCAAGCCGGTGCCCGAAGCGCGTCGCCGGTCCAATCGCATCGACGCTGAGCCGGTGAGTCCATGAAGATCGCCATCGTAGGTACCGGCATCGCCGGCAACATCGCGGCCTGGAAGCTGGCCCGTGAGCATGACATCACGGTGTTTGAGGCGGGCGCTTACATCGGCGGCCATACGAACACGGTGGATGTGTCACTGGGCGACCAGACCTGGGCCGTGGACACGGGCTTCATCGTGTTCAACGACTGGACCTACCCGAATTTCATTGCCATGCTCGAGGAGCTTGGGGTCGCCTGGCAGGACAGCGACATGAGCTTCAGCGTCAAGCACGCGCGCACGGGGCTCGAATACAAGGGCAGCACCCTCAACACGCTGTTCGCCCAGCGCAGCAATCTGGTTCGCCCGTCATTCCTCGGCATGGTTCGGGACATCCTGCGCTTTCACAAGGAAGCCCCTGCCCTGCTGGAGCAAAGCGGCCCGGTCGCGGAGATCGGCCTCGGCGACTGGCTCGAGCGCGAGCGCTATGGACAGGCCTTCACGGAGCACTTCATCGTGCCCATGGGCTCGGCCATCTGGTCCGCGACGCAGGAGCGCATGCGGCAGATGCCCACGAAGTTCTTTGTTCGCTTTTTTAAAAACCACGGCATGTTGCAGGTGAAAGACCGGCCGGTCTGGCGCGTCATCAAGGGCGGCTCTCGTGAGTATGTGCGTCCGCTGGTGGCCGGCCACCGGGACCGCATTCGCCTGAATACACCGGTCGAGACCATTAGACGCTTCCCGGACCACGTGCGTGTGAAGTCGGTCGGTCAGGAGGCTGAAGCCTTCGACCACGTGTTTCTTGCCTGCCACAGCGACCAGGCCCTGCGACTGCTTCAGGACCCGACGGAGGCCGAACAAGCGGTGCTCGGCGCCATCGCCTACCAGTCCAACGAGGCCGTGCTGCACACGGATGCCTCGGTACTGCCGTCCCGACCGCTGGCCTGGGCTGCCTGGAACTACCACCTGCTGGAACAGCCCGAACGTCCGGCTGCGGTCACCTACAACATGAACATCCTCCAGGGCCTGGACGCACCGGAGACCTTCTGCGTTACGCTGAACAATACGGAAGCCGTCGACCCGGCGCGCATCATCGACACCTATCACTATGACCACCCGGTGTTTACGCCCGAGGCCGTTGCGGCCCAGGCACGCCACCGCGAGGTCAACCAGGGGAACCGCACGAGCTACTGCGGCGCCTACTGGCGCAACGGCTTCCATGAAGACGGGGTCGTCAGCGCGCTGGCAGCGCTGGACCACTTCCGCGAAGATGAAACCCATGCACAGCGCGATCTTCAAAGGACAGGTTAGGCACCGCCGCATGAACCCGGTGGCGCACGAGTTCTGCTACCGGTTGTTCATGATGTACCTTGACCTGGCCGAGGTCGACACGGTATTTGATGGTCGCTGGTTCTGGTCGACGAAGGGTCGGGCCCTGGCCCGCTATCGTCGCGAAGATCACCTCGGTAACGCGACGGAGGACCTGGCCGGCTGCGTTCGCGCGCTGGTGCACAGTGAATCAGGCTATCGACCGGAGGGGCCGATCCGCCTGCTGACGCACCTGCAGTACTTCGGTTACGTCTTCAATCCGGTCAGTTTTTACTACTGCTTTGACCAGGAAGATACCCGCGTTGAAGCCATTGTTGCCGAGGTCAACAACACGCCCTGGGGCGAGCGTCATTGCTACGTGCTGTGCGACGAGAGCGAACGCAGCGGTGCCCATCAGCGATTCACGCCGGTGAAACGCATGCATGTCTCGCCTTTTATGCAGATGGACGTGGACTACGACTGGCGCTTCCGGGCGCCGGACGAGCGACTCACGGTCCACATGGAAAATGCCCGGGGAGGCGAAAAGGTCTTTGACGCCACCCTGGATCTCGAGCGCCGGGAAATCAGCGCTGCGTCCCTGGCCGGTGCGCTGGCGTCACACCCGTTCATGACCGGAAAGGTCATTGGCGCCATTCACTGGCAGGCCCTCAAGCTGTGGCTCAAGGGTTCACCGGTTCATGTTCACCCGGACAAGGCCGCTGCACTGGAGCGATCCTCATGAAAGCCGTCAGCCTCGACTCGCACCGCCACCTGGCGGGCACTCCGAAACCCCGCACCCTGGACCGTATGGCGGAGAAGGGCGTGCGAAAACAGCTTGCGGCCATTACCGACGGTCAACTGACCGTAATCGACGGCGACCGCCAGGATGACTTCGGGCAGGGCGGCCGCTTCTCCGCCACGATCACCGTCCGCGAGCCGGCCTTTTGGTCCGACGTGGCCTTCGGGGGCGCGATCGGCGCCGCCGAGGCGTACATGGCCGGCGCCTGGGACTGCGATGATCTCGTTTCCCTGGTGCGTCTCCTGCTGCGCAACCGCTCGGTACTTGAGGGCATGGAGGGCGGGGCCGCACGGCTCACCAAGCCGCTGCAGAAGGCCTTCCACTGGGTCAACCGCAACACGCGGGACGGCGCCCGGCGCAACATCTCGGCCCACTACGACCTCGGCAACGACTTCTTCGGACTGTGGCTGGACGAAACCATGATGTACTCCAGTGCGATCTTCGAGACGCCGGAGGTGCCGCTGTATGACGCACAGATTCATCGCCTCGATATGATTTGCCAGCGCCTTAACCTGCGGCCAGACGACCACCTGGTGGAGATCGGTACGGGCTGGGGCGGCCTGGCCATTCACGCGGCCCAGCACTACGGCTGCCGAGTGACCACCACGACGATCTCGAAGGAACAACACCGTCTTGCGGCGGAGCGCATCGCCGCAGCCGGCCTGGAGGACCGCATCGAGCTGCTGCTCGAGGACTATCGCGACCTCGAGGGGCAGTACGACAAGCTGGTGAGCATCGAGATGATCGAGGCCATCGGCTGGCGCCAGTACGATACGTATTTCAAGAAGTGCGGCGAGCTGCTCAAGCCGGGCGGCACGCTGCTGATCCAGGCCATCACCATTGCAGAAACCCGCTACGAAGAAGCCAAGCGTTCCGTGGACTTTATTCAGCGCTACATCTTCCCTGGCTCGAACCTGCCGTCGGTCAAGGCCATGGTCAATGCGGTGGCGGCGAACAGCGACATGATGGTGAGTGGCCTGCACGACATCGGCCTCGACTACGCCCTGACCCTGAACCACTGGCGTCAGCGGTTCTTTGAACGCATCGAGGAAGTCCGCGAACTCGGCTACTCCGAGACCTTCATCCGCATGTGGGAGTACTACCTGTGCTACTGCGAGGGCGGCTTTGAAGAGCGCGCCATCAGCGACGTTCACCTGCTGGCCGAACGTCCTGCCTGAGCCTGAGCCTGAGCCTGAGCCTGAACTGAGCCTGGCCTGAGTCCGGCCTGAGTAGGACGGGAGCCTGGACTGAGTCCGCCCTGAGTCTGGTCTGAGTCGGCTATTCCGCGCGTGGGCCCGGCGTTCCGCGAATAAGCCCGCGACAACCTGTGGGAACCAACCGGCCTGCGTGCCTGGCGCGCGCAGCCGGTCATCCGAATCCTGTGAGTTAACCATGTCACGCCGAAAGCCTAAACCGACCAAGGTCTGTCCCGTTTGCGACCGCCCCTTCGAGTGGCGGCGCAAGTGGGCGAAGTGCTGGGACGAGGTGAAGTACTGTTCGGAGCGGTGCCGACGCAACCGCCACGCCGCATGAACGTCCCTGCCTGCCGTCGCCTGCGTTTTTTGCTGGGGGACCAGCTCAACGGCCAACACCCCTGGTTCGATGCGCCGGACGAGGACACGCTGTACGTCATTGCGGAGCTGCCCCAGGAAACGGGCTACGTTCGTCATCACGTGCAGAAGGTCCTGGCCTTTTTCCTCGCCATGGAAGCCTTTGCCCGTGCGTTGCAGGAGGCAGGACACCGGGTCCTGTATCTCGATCTCGACGACACCGCACCGTTCGAGGATTTGCCGGCAGTACTGGATCACCTGATCGCATCCAGCGGCGCAGAGTCCTTTGAGTATCAGCGCCCGGATGAATATCGATTGACGCTTCAGTTGTCCCACTACTGTGACGGACTGTCTCTGCCTACCGACTGTGCGCGGTCACATCATTTCCTGGTGTCCTTCGAGGCCCTGGAACACACCTTTCCCACCTCGAAGCAGCAGCGCATGGAGCACTTCTACCGGCGCATCCGTAAAGAGAGCGGCTGGCTCATGGACGCGGACGGTAAGCCAATTGGCGGCAAATGGAACTACGATGTCGAAAACCGCAAGGCCATGCCGGCGGACGTGGTCCCGCCAGCCCCGCTGGCGTTCGATAACTCCGTCGCGGAGGCACGGGCACGGCTTGAGCGGCATGGTGTCGAGACCATTGGCCGGCTGGATAGCGACTCGCTCGCCTGGCCGGTAGACCGCGCCCAGTCCCTGGCCCTGTTGGAACACTTCTGCACCGCGCTGCTTCCCGCCTTCGGCGACTACCAGGATGCCCTGACGGACCGGGACTGGTCCCTGTTCCATTCGCGGCTGTCGTTTTCCATGAACAGCAAGATCCTCTCGCCGCGCGAGGTGGTGGAGGCCGTGCTGACGGTGTGGTCCGACGCGCCGGACCGCTACCCGCTGGCGGCCGTGGAGGGTTTCGTCCGTCAGATCATTGGCTGGCGTGAGTTCATGCGGGGCATCTACTGGACGCGTATGCCGGAATACGCCGAACTCAACGCGCTGGATCATCAGCGTGATCTGCCCGCCTTCTACTGGACCGGTGAAACGCGCATGGCCTGCATGAAACAGGCCATCGGGCAGTCCCTCGAGCACAGCTATGCCCACCACATTCAGCGGCTGATGGTGACAGGTAACTTCGCGCTGCTGGCCGGGGTACACCCGGACGCCGTGGATGACTGGTATCTCGGGATCTACATCGACGCCATTGAGTGGGTGGAAATGCCCAACACCCGCGGCATGAGCCAGTTCGCCGACGACGGGATCATCGCCAGCAAGCCGTACGTGTCATCCGGCAACTACATCAACAAGATGGGGGATCATTGCAAAGGCTGCTTCTACGACATAAAAGCCCGTTCCGGGCCCCGGGCCTGTCCCTTCAACTCGCTCTACTGGCATTTCATGAACCGGCACCGGGAGCGGCTCGTACGCAACCCGCGGATCGGCATGATCTACCGAAGCTGGGACCGGATGGCCGAGGACAAGCGCGAGGCGGTGCTTGCGAGCGCGGAGGCGATTCTCGACTCGCTAGACGATCTCTAGGTCGACGCCGACCGCCCGGTGCCTGCGCCGGCTATTTCATCTCGCCTGTGAGCGCCGAAGCACGCGCACAAGCTGCGGCCATAAAGCGCGCGCATAAAAAACGCCCGCCAGGGAGGCGGGCGAGGGACCATTCACATCCATCGGAGTGATGGGAGTGCGAAGTGCAGAGGGAAGATGCGAATGGCCGTTGGGAAGTCGTCTCATACAAGTGTTTAACTTCGATGCTTTGTATCATATACAAAAGATAAACATTGCGCAACACCCAACGTGCCTTGAACCCTCTCGCTTTGTCGTGATCAGAGACTCAGCCCTTCGACCTCGACCAGGTGGGCCAGGGCCTCCTCCATGAGCGCCCTTGCCTGTGCGGTTGTGCGATGGAGATACGCATGCAGCTGCGCGTCTTCCTCGTTTCGGTTCTCGCACTCGGCGCTGTACCGTTCGAAGGAGGACAGGGTCTGCACCACCTCGGCCATGTGGTTGGGGCACTCGCAGTCCACCGCGCTGCTGATGGCAGCCAGGCGAACGAGTTGCTCGGCGCTGTAGCGCCTGGCCGGGATGGGGCCAGTGCTGCGCTCGACCGGCACCTGGATCTCCGGTGGTGCGGCGTAGTGGTCGCCGGCACGGAGCTTCACCGCGGCCGCCAGGATGCTGACCGCCAGTTCGTCGGCCATAAGCGGCGTCCGCTGGAGCCGAAAGCTCCGATCGGCCAGCTGACGCTTGTCCTCGCTGCGCGCGAAGCCGTAAGCAACGATGGTCTCGCCCGCGCCCGTGGCCTCCCGCAGGGCCTCGAGTTGACTGACGGTAGCGGGGACGAGGCTGGGTACTTCAACGATCAGCACATCCGGTGCTGAATTCCGGCTGTCTGCGAGGAAGGCCGCTTCATCCACGCCGCAGGCAACAAGCTCAATCGGGTTGGTGTCCAGGACTTCCCGGCGCAGCAGGTCGCAGACAAAGGCGCCCAGCGCCGCGACACGCACGTCTCCATCCAGTGGTTTGAGCGCAACGGAATCCGCTTCGCCCAATCGTTCTCTCAGTGCATCAATGTCGAGGTTGGCGATGGTGCTGATCGCGATACCCCGCTCCGTAAGCACCTTCAAGAGGCCCAGCTTTTCCAGGTCCGCGGTCCCATAGATGCGCCGCCCGTTTGCGGATCGCGCGGCGACCACGGCGCCGTAGCGGCTTTCCCAGGCGCGAATGAGCTGGGTGCTGAGTCCGGTCAACTTGGCCACCGCGCCGATTGTGTACTCGCTGGGTGTACCGATCTTTCTTTCCGTCATGGTCCTGCTTCTCCTCGGTCCGGGGGCTCTGCCGCTATTTCATCGAACGGTGTCCGATGGCCGCGCTGTCCAGATGACCATGCTGTGCCTCTGGCTGTTTCACCAGGGGAGCGCCTGGCCGTTCCAGTTCATGAAACGGCCGGAGTTCTCGGGACGTCCTGCGCATACCACACGCAGGATGCGCGCCGCGCTTTGTGCCGGCGTGTAGAGCTTTCCTTCGGGCACATTGCCCTGGAAGGGTTTGGACAGGTCCGTGTCCGTGGTGCCGGGGTGTATGGACGTGACACACAATCCCGGGTGGGTTCGCCGGCCTTCGATGGCCAGCGTTTTGAGTAACTGGTTGAGGGCGGACTTGGAGGCCCGATAGGCGTACCAGCCGCCGATTCGATTATCGCCGATGCTGCCGACCATGGCAGAGAGCGCGGCGAAATGCGTGGGCGCCTGCCGCGGGGTTAGTGGCAAAACCGCCTGGGCGAGCAGGAGCGGTGCAAAGGCGTTGATGTCGAACACACGCTGCAGCGCGGACCGCTTGAGCTGGGTCAGGGACTTTTCCGGACGCACGCCGGATTCATGGAGTATGCCGGCGGCGTGGACCGTGGCCAGCAGCTTCGCTTCACGCGTGCGGAGCGCAGTGCTGAACTCAGCCAGCGCCGCATCATCGCTGACGTCCAGGGAAAGTGGGATCACGGGGATTGCAGCCCCGTCGACCAGATCAGCGAGTTGCTCGGGTACCTCAATGCCACGATGGGTGACAAACAGGCGGGTAGGCGGGGTGGCAGCCTCGCTGCCCGACGCCAGGGCCTGAGCCAGTGCGAGGCCGAGTCCACGACTGGCGCCAACGACCAGAGCGTCTCCGGCGCCAAGGTCGACGGGTATTTGGTCCGACTCAGTCACAGGACTGCCGTCGCTTCAGTCACCCGTCGGTCAGCCTGCTCAGACAAGGGCCTGCCGTTCGTTGCGCGCCTTGTTCTCGGCCAGCGCATCCAGGGCACGCTGACGCCCGGTTTTGTGTTCAATGATCGGGTGAGGATAGGTCTTGCCTAGAATGACACCTGCCTGGCGAAGGACATCGTCCGGCGCCTCCCAGGGGGTGTGCAGGTACTTATCGGGCAGGCCGGCGAGCTCTGGCACCCAGCGCCGGACATAGACGCCCTTGGGATCAAACTTCTGGCCCTGCAGCATCGGGTTGAAAATGCGGAAGTAGGGGGCGGCGTCTGCCCCGCAGCCGGCGGACCACTGCCAGCCCATGGTGTTGCTGGCAAGGTCCGCATCCACGAGCGTGTCCCAGAACCAGCGCGCGCCTTCCTGCCATGGCTGCAGCAGGTGCTTGACCAGCAGCGACGCCACCACCATACGGATGCGGTTGTGCATCCAGCCCGTGTGCCACAGTTCCCGCATGCCGGCGTCTACCACCGGGTAGCCGGTCTGACCACGTTGCCACGCATCGAGTGCGGCTGAATCGGGCTGCCAGGGAAAGTCGCGGTAGGCCGCATTGAGCGCTTCCGTCGGCGTGTGGTCGAAATGCACCATCAGGTGGTAGCCGAATTCGCGCCAGCCGATCTCGCTGAGAAACTTGAAGCCGTCCTTACCTTCAGCTGCGCCGCTGAGCTGGGCAGCGGCCCAGACCTGCCTCGGCCCCAGCTGACCGTGGGCGAGGAACGGGGAGAGCCTTGACGTCCCGCGGATCGCAGGTCGGTCGCGGCGGGCGGTGTAGCGCGCCACGGGCCCTTCGAGAAACCCGGCGAGGGCCTCTTCCGCACCATTGAGGGTCGGATTCCACGCGGTCTCGAAGCCCTCGGCCCAGTCGAGCCTGGGCAGGAGCTCGAGCGATTCGAGCGAGCGGCCGGGCGGGCATTCAGTGGGTCCGGACCTCGTGGACTCTGGCAGCTGAACCGGCGCCTTGACAGGCAGGGTCTGCAGGTGTCGCCAAAACGGCGT
>JBCDHO010000075.1:0-9106 GCA_038749855.1 Pseudomonadota bacterium | reverse complement strand
GGTGACGTGAACGTACTGACGCCGGAGCTCGGGGAAAGTGAGCGCGTGTGTGACCGAGACCGCCGACGACTCAGCGGCTGCCGAACTGGTGGCTGACGATTCGGCGGCTGGCGACCCGGTGGCTGAAGACTCGGCTGCTGGCGACCTGGCGACTGGCGATTCGGCGGCTGGCGATTCTGGAGCCTGCTGACCCTGGGCAAGGCCACAGGGGACCAACAACATGCCGAGCAGGGCCAGCGTAGGAAGACCCGCTCCGCGCAACCGAAACCGCACGCAGCGGCCGGAATACCCGGCGCTGGCCCCGAAACCGCTCAGGGCTGGTTGTGCTTGCGGACGATCAGCATGGCCAGTTCGAGCGCTTGCTCATAGTTGAGCCGTGGGTCCACGGTGGACTTGTAGGCCCGTCGCAGGTCCGTATCGAGCAGGTCCCGGGCACCGCCCGTACACTCGGTGACGTTTTCGCCGGTCAGCTCCAGGTGCACACCCCCCAGGCGGGAATCGTTGGCGCGATGCACCTCGAAGGCCAGCTCCATCTCTTTCATAATGTTGCGGAACCGGCGCGTCTTGATGCCATCGGCCGTGGACTCCGTGTTGCCGTGCATGGTGTCGCTGATCCACAGCACCGGGCTGCCCGAATCCTGCACGGCGCGGATCAGCGGCGGCAGGCGCTCCTCGATGCGGCCGGCGCCCATGCGATGGATCAGCACCAGGCGGCCTTCCTCGTTGGTCGGGTTAAGCACCTTGATGAGTCTCAGCAGGTCCTCGGGCTTAACGCCGGGCCCAACCTTCAAGCCCATGGGGTTGCGGATACCGCGCATGTACTCGACGTGGGCGTCATCGACGGTCGCCGTGCGCATACCAATCCACGGGAAATGCGTGGACAGGTTGAAGTGTCCGACCTGGCGCGGCACTTCGCGCGTCAGGGCCTGCTCGTAATGCAGGTGCAGGGCTTCATGGGAGGTGAAGAAGTCCACGCGCTTGACCGCGCCGGCCTGCTTGCCGGAGATGGTTTCCATGAAGCGGACCGAGCGGCCGATGCTCTCGGCGAGGCGGTGAAACTCCTCGGCCAGCGGTGAGTGCTCGACCCAGCCCAGGTCCCAGTACTCCGGGTGGTGGAGGTCGGCAAAACCACCGTCCACGAGTGCTCGGGTGAAGTTCATGGTCTGCGCCGAATGGCTGTAGGCTGCGATCAGGCGCCGCGGATCCGGCACGCGCGCCGTTTCCGTAAACTCCGGCGAATTGACGATATCGCCGCGGTAGCTGGGCAGGGTCACGCCATCGCGCGTTTCCGTATCCGAAGACCGCGGCTTGGCGTACTGACCGGCGAAACGCCCCACGCGCACCACCGGCATTTGCAGGCCGTGCACGAGAATCAGACTCATCTGCAGCAGGACCTTAAGCCGGTTGGTGATCACCGGCGCCGTGCATTCGGCAAAGCTCTCGGCGCAATCGCCGCCCTGCAGGAAGAAGCGTTCCCCCCGCTGGGCTTCAGCGATCTGCTGTTTGAGCGCCAGCACTTCCCAGGAGGTGACCAGCGGCGGCAATTCGGCCAGCTCTGTCAGCGCGGCCGTGAGCTTGCCCTGGTCGGGATAGGTAGCCTGCTGCGCAACGTTAAAGCGGTGCCAGGAGTCCGGCGCCCAGCTTACGTTGTCAGAATCGGCCACGTGGAGAGGTTTGTTGGGAGTCATGTCGCCAGGCCCGCCTTACGGGTGGTGGTGAAAACAAGAAAAAGAGAAAGCAGCCCCAGGCCCAGGTACCAGACCAGGGTCCAGCCCGGCATGCTCAGACCCAGGAAATTCCACTGGACTTCTGCGCAGCTTCCGGAGCCGGTGATTACGGAATCAAGCACCTGCATGAACGGCATGGTATCCATCATGTAGGAGAGACCCGGACCGCACTCTGGCACCTGGTCTGCCGGGAGGTTTTGCAGTTGCACGTGTCGCCCGGCGATACCGGCACCCACGGCCGCACCCAGGAACACGAAAACACCGTAAAACCAGCGCCCTGCCCGGCCGCTGGGGTTATGAATGGCCGCAATCAGCGCCCAGATGCCGATCCAGGCAAAGGCCACCCGCTGGAAGATGCACAGCGGACAGGGATCGAGAAACATCTCGTGTTGCAGGTAGTAGGCGTAAACCAGCAGCCCCGCGCACGCCAGGAAGACGCCGAAGTACCAGGTCCGCAGATTCAGTCGATCGATCATGCTCATGGGCTTTCATTACCAGACGCAGCGGACGGCCTAACCTGCCCCAAGGGGCGGCGGCATCGGTAAAGTCCTCGACTGCGCTCAACTCTTTCATTCTCTGTCCTCGGATGATGCGGCGTCATCCCCGGTAAATCAAGGGTTTCAGAGGATTGATGTGGCCTGGACCAGGACGCCCGGAAGGCCCTGTCGAATGACGCTTTCCGGTACACTATGTTGAGAATTATTCTCATCGGTGACCTGTGACCCTGGCTGATCTTTCCACCGGGCAGCATGCCCGCATCACCAGCATTGACACCAGCCAGCCCGGCGTCGTTCGTCTCATGGTGCTGGGGCTCGTGGAAGGCACCATTGTGAAGCACCTCCATGCCGCTATCGGGGGCGATCCGCTCGAGCTGGAACTCATGGGTACGGCCTTGTCCGTACGTCGCGAGCAAGCCCGCCATTTCGAGGTTGAGCCGTTCGGGCCTGCTAGCGAGATACGGCCATGAGCCAGCTTCAGGAAGTCGCAGTCAGCATCGAGGACGTCGGTATCCGGCGACGCCCCCGGACCCGGCTTGCCGTTATCGGAACACCAAACGCCGGTAAGAGCACCCTCTTCAACCGCCTGACGGGACTGCGGCAGACCACGGGAAACTTTCCAGGTGTCACCGTCGAGCGGCACACGGGGCTGGCCCGACTGGGTGACATCACCCTCGAGCTCGAGGATTTGCCCGGCATCTACTGCCTGAGTGGTGTATCGGCGGACGAACGCATTGCCGTCGATGCCATGCTCGGACGCCTGGGCAACCGCGGCGCGCCGCAAGGCCTGCTGGTCGTCGTTGCCGCCACGCACCTGTACCAGGGCCTTTATCTGCTCGAGCAGCTGCTCGAACTTCAGCGGCCGACGCTCGTTGCACTCACCATGGTGGATGCGGCCAGGGCCCAGGGCATCGAGATCGACGCAGCAGCGCTCAGCGAGCAGCTCGGGGGCATTCCCGTTTGTCCGGTCGCCACCACCAGCGGCCTGGGTCTTGAGGACCTGCGCGAACAGCTTAAACACATGGAACAATGGACGCCCCCGGTCCTGCCGGCTTCCTGGCCGGAATTCAGTCTGCGGGCCCAGCAGCTGGCGGACGAAGCGGGCGCAACGACGGTACGGGCCGATGTGCAGGAAGCGCTGCTGCATCCGGGCAGTCACGCAGAAGCCACCGTGGCGACCCGCTTCCCGACAGGCATGCTGGAAACGGAGCGACAGGCCCTGTTTGGCGCGGAACCGCCCCGGGCTGTCGAGGCACGGCGGCGCTACCGCTGGAGCCGGGAGACGGTGGAAGCCGTTCAGCAGCGCAGCACCGTCGCGCGGCGCCTGGGCCAGCGCGTCAGCGACTTCGTCAATCGACCCTGGCCGGCAACCCTGCTGTTTTTCCTGACGCTTATCCTGGTCTTCCAGGCGGTCTTTTCCTGGGCGACACCACTCATGGACGGGATCGACGGCGCGACCGGCGCGCTGGTCGGCTGGGTGCAGGCAGCGGTCGGCGAAGGCGCGCTGGGCAGCTTCCTGGCCGATGGTGTCATTGCCGGCGTCGGCAGCGTGGTCATCTTCCTCCCGCAGATTCTCATCCTGTTTCTGTTCATTATCGTGCTTGAAGACACGGGCTATCTGGCACGCGCCGCCT
Organism: Pseudomonadota bacterium; assembly: GCA_038749855.1. Classification (GTDB taxonomy): domain Bacteria; phylum Pseudomonadota; class Gammaproteobacteria; order Xanthomonadales; family SZUA-36; genus Marinihelvus. The sequence continues at coordinate 5,248 of JBCDHO010000075.1, read as the reverse complement.
TTCTCATGGACTCGATCATGCGCAGGGTCGGCCTGTCCGGTACCAGTGTGATCCCCATGTTGTCGAGCTTCGCCTGTGCGGTGCCGGCCATCATGGCCACGCGAACCATTCCAGACCGGCGCGACCGCTTTGCGACGATCCTGGCCTCACCTTTCATGACCTGCTCGGCGCGACTGCCGGTGTATGCACTGCTCATCGCCGCCTTTGTGCCGACCGCTTCCGTGGGCTGGTTCAACCTGCAGGGACTGGTGCTGTTCGGGCTATATCTGCTGGGAATTGCAGGGGGTCTCCTGACTGCCCTGCTGGTAAAGGGCACTGCTCTACGCGGACCTAAACCGCTGTTTTCGCTTGCGCTGCCAGAGTTCCGACGCCCCAATATGCAGACGGTGCTGATTAAGCTGTGGGACCGGGCAAAGGTGTTTCTAAAGCGGGCCGGGACCGTCATCTTCGTGGTCGCGGTCCTCGTATGGGGCCTGGCGTACTTCCCACGCATGAGTGAGACCGAATTCCAGGGCGATCCAGCAAGCCCTCAGAGCATGGAACATCAGTTTGCGGCAGCGCAGCTGGAACAGTCCTATCTGGGCCGCATGGGCAAGCAGATTGAACCCGTGTTCAAACCGCTCGGCTGGGACTGGAAAATTTCCTCGGCCGTCATTGCCGGCTTTCCCGCACGGGAAGTGGTGGTGGCCATCATGGGAACGCTCTATGCGGTAGGCCCGGAGGCCGACGAAGACAGCCTTGCAGGGCGGCTCAAGGCCGCCAGCTGGCCGGACGGCACGGCGGTATTCACGCTCCCCATGGTGCTCGGCCTGCTCGTTTTCTACGCCCTGTGCCTGCAGTGCGCCGCTACCGTGGCGGTTATCCGTCGGGAGACCAACAGCTGGCGCTGGCCTATCTTCGCCTGGACCTATATGAGTGTCGTCGGCTATGTCGGTGCGCTGCTGGTTTACCAGCTGGGCAGCCGGTGGTTTTGACGCACAGCTCCATCGACCTTCGTTAGGCTAAAGCGGTTTCAATATGAGGTCGTCCGCCATGTGGAAGCACCGCGGTCAACAACGCCCTGATTTTGCCGAGCCACCGGGGCCTGGCCAGGAGTCCGTCTGGGACTACCCCCGCCCACCGATACTTGATCCGGTGCAAGGGGTCGTCGAAGTGTTCGACGGAGAGACAACCCTGGCGCGCACCAATGACGCGCTGCGGGTACTTGAAACCGCAAGCCCGCCCACTGTCTACCTGCCACCCACTGACGTCATCCTTGATCGGCTTGTGCCGCTCCGACAGACCAGCTTTTGCGAATGGAAGGGCGCCGCCTCCTATTGGGCGCGGGCGCATAGACCGACAGAGGCCATTGGCTGGAGCTATGCCCAACCGACGGACACCTTCAGAGCGATCGCAGGCTGGTTCAGTTTTTATCCGGGGCGGATTCGCTGCCTGCTGGCTGGGGAAGTCGTCCGGCCCCAGGGCGGCGGCTTCTACGGCGGCTGGGTGACCGATTCCATTGTCGGCCCCTGGAAGGGCGAAGCCGGCACCGGGGGCTGGTAGGCCCTTCAAACCCTCTTTTTACTGAAGCAATGCCGAGCTGTGACGTCTGTCACGTTTACATCTCTATAGTAGTCGTTTTGGTTACATTTGGACCCGCAAACGACACACTCCGTCCGCGGTGCTGGCGCTCAAGCTCGCCAGCTTTTCGATGTCAGCGTGGAAGACCTGTTCCAGTTGCCCTGAAGGAAAACGGCGTTTGGGCACATACATGCTGCCGGTATCGGGAGCACTTGCGCGCCCGCTGATCGGCCGGAACCGGTTCCGTTGATGGAGCGTCGCTATACTGTCCCGCATGCGGTGGGCGCAACAGACCATAGACTGGTTTCGGCGGTTTGCCCGTCGTCCAGTGAATCGCGGCAAGACCACCACCGGTAGCGATGATGAACCGTCGCCGGGCGCGCAAAAAAACCTGCAGTATGACCGGGAGACCATTGCGGTCATGGAGCGCTGCCTACAGCATCACTCGCTGTGCATCGACGGCGGGGCACACCGTGGTGACCTGCTCAAGGAGATGTTTCGGATCGCGCCGGGTGGACGCCATTACGCCTTTGAACCTCTGCCGCGACTGGCCCGACAGTTGCGACGCGACTTTCCCGACGCACGGGTACGTCAACAGGCCCTGGGCAAAGCAGCGGACCGGGCGGAGTTCCTTCACGTCGAGAATGACCCGGGCTACTCGGGACTCAAGGCCCGCGAATACGATCGACCGGACCCCGTGATTCGAACCTTGTCGGTGGATGTGGTCCGCCTCGACGACGTGATCCCGCGAGAGGATCAACCGGCTTTCATCAAGCTCGACCTGGAAGGCGGCGAGTACGACGCCCTGCTCGGTGCCCAGGGCGTGATTGACCGCGCCCGACCTTTGATCGTGTTTGAGGCCGGGGCACGTTCTACCGGCCGCTACGGCGTTTCACCGAGTCAACTCTTTGAGCTGTTCGACACGAAACTCGACTACAGGCTCACCACCATGGAGCGCTGGCTCGCCGGCCAGCGGGCCTTTGACCAGGATGAATTCCTGGCCATCTACGATGCCGAGTTCTTCTACCTGGGTGAACCGAGGGGACAGTGACACCTGCCCTAGGGTGATCAGCGCTGCCGGAGTACCGCCGTTCCAACCAGCAACAGTGCCGCGATGAGCGCGATCAGACCAAAGGAACCATCGACCGGCACAGGCCGTGCAGCCAGCGTGACCACCAAGCGCGGCTGATCCGCAGCGCTGGCCACCTCGCCGTCACACCTGGCCAACTCCGAACAGAAATCCCAGCCGTCCTCATCCGCATTAACAAGGCCCCATCCGTTATTGGGCGCGCCCGCGAGTATGGCGCGTACGCTTGCAGTCACATCAAAGGACACCAGCGTTTCCTCGGACAGATTGGATCGCTGGGATTCCGGAGTAATCGAAAGCCCGCCGCCGAGTGAGTTCCAGGTTGTTGCATCCGTGAAGGGCGCGTCCAGGGCGCCGATGCTCACGGGACCAGGCGACAGACTCTTGGTGAAAAACTCGATGCGTGCGGAGACAATTTCCGTATCGGCTGAGAGCCGCGAGGTGAGGCCGTCGAAACGAATCAGTACCTGCGTTTGGCCTTCCTCTCCGAATTCCTCGTTGAGACGGTCGACGGACAGCCGTTCCTCAATGGAATCATCTGAGGTCGTATTGCCGTCGGGCAAACCTTCATTAATCTGAAGGGTGACGGCAGGTTCGATCGTCACTTGCTGGGCAAAGGCCGGCAATGACAAACAAGAAAGGACAAGCAACGCGACGCTGCTTTTAAAATATGGCTTCCACATGGCTCTCCCCCAGACGGCCGTCTCTCCGGGCCGCGCGTGATTGTTCGTACGTGCGCGACGCAGTCTACCATCATCGGTAAAAAACGACGGTCCGCTCGCGCTCCAGGTACCGTGTGTAAGGCTGCTTCGCTCGCTGCTCAGTCAATCTCCCAGTTCACCATGCCGCGCAGCGCGGGGTCGACCTCGCGCTCCAGGTAGTCCTGGATTTCTTCCTGGGATTGCCCCTTGCCCGGTCGAAAAATGAAGCGGGCCCGTCCCTGGCCAGGTCGCTTGCGCTCACCGATGATTTTCGCGCCCTGGCTTTCCAGCGCTTCGCGATAGGCGATCACGGACTCGGCCAACTGATCGTTTGGCAAGGCGCGGATGTCAATCTGATAGGTGATCCGCCACTCGAGGAGGTAAATCAGAACCCAGCCGAACAGCGTTGCCATAACCGCCACGTGTGGCAGGTCCAGGCCGCAGGAAAGACCGATTAGCGTAACCAGGATGACCTGGCCCGTGAGGTTGGTCGAGCGCATTACCGTACGGAAGCGGATCAACCCACCGATGCCAAACAGCACGAAACCGATCACCAGCCCGTACTTGACCACCATGATGCCAATAAGCGCGCCGATGGTGGCATAGAGAATGTCCACCTTCGGTGCTTCCACTTCTTGCAGCGTATCGGCGGTACGTACGGAGCGGGGATGAAAGCCGATGATCGCACCCAGGACCGCTGCCAACGTCAGGTTAAAGAAGGTCTTGGTCATGAAATCGAAGTCGCTGAACCCTTCGAGGCCCTCGCCCCTCGGTAGCGGCGTTGACAGCACCGCGTCATCAAGCGGCTGGCCAAAAACCGGCGCAGCGATGCATGTCGCAAGTACCAGCAGCAGGATTCTCATTGCTTTTGCTCCCCCATGATGCGCACGGCGGCAGCCCCCAAGCGTGTGCCCGTGCCCCGCTACGGTAGCACCCCACCGCCCGGATGTGCAGTGCGCACTGCGCTCGCAGGGCTCATCGCCCCATTCGCGGCTTCGTTTCAGCTCCTCTAAACATCGGCTTAGGTATGCTCGCTTGTCATGGTGGGCCGCGCGCGCGAAGGTAACAGCGCCCACCGCACCGTCCAATGCCACGGCGCCAGGGTGGTTGGCGCTATAACAAGTATTCTTCCTCGACCCTGGAGTTCAGCAAGGATGATCCGCTTCACGCTCAACGGCAATCCGATCGAAACGGATGCCGATCCCAACATGATGCTGCTCATCTTCCTGCGCGAGGAAGCGGGCCTGACCGGCACAAAATACGGGTGCGGCGCCGCCATGTGCGGCGCGTGCACGATCCACATGCAGGGCGCCGCCATGTTTTCCTGCCAGCTGACCCTCGCAACGGTCCAGGGGCTGGACATCAAGACCATCGAGGGCCTCAGCGAGAGCGACGATCATCCCCTGCAGCTGGCGTGGGTCGCCGAGCAAGTCCCCCAGTGCGGCTACTGCCAGTCTGGTCAGATCATGCGTGCAGCGGCGCTGCTGGAAAACAACCCGACACCGAGCGAAGACGAGATCCGCAGATGGATGAGCGCAAACCTTTGCCGATGCGGCACCTATAACCGCATCGTCAAAGCGGTGCAGCGAGCCTCAAAGGAGGCCACGCCATGAAGTCGAACCTCGGGGTAACCCGGCGGTTCTTCCTGCAGGCGGGATCGGCCACGGCCGTCGTGCTTGCGACGGGCACGTTTCGGCTTGAGGCCTATGCCGAAGAAGCGGCAAGAGAAGCCTTTGCCGGCTGGGTCCAGGTCAATCCGGACAACACGGTGGAGATTCTCTTCCCGTCAACAGAGATGGGCCAGGGCAGCGAAACGGGCCTGCCGCAGATTCTCGCCGACGAACTGGACGCCGACTGGGCACAGGTGACCATTCGTCAGCTCAACGAGGATGATCGACGC
>JBCDHO010000074.1:0-9222 GCA_038749855.1 Pseudomonadota bacterium | reverse complement strand
GCCACCCGTGCATTGCCGGGCCACTGGATCTTCGGACGGTTTTCATAGGGCCAGTAGTCGTAGAGGCCGGGGTCTTCCTTCATGGTCTGCGCTCCCTCAGAACGGTGCACCCCGGGCCTCGCGGATCGGCGCGCAGCCCGGGTGGTTCTCAAACCACACCCTGACCGTGTCCACCGGCTCCACGTCCGCGTACTTGAGCATCATGTCGCAGAGGTTGGCGAAGTGCGGAATCTCGTGTTTGTCCGCCACGCATTCCTCGGGAACGATGGTCCGATAGCCCGTGGACAGGGAGGCCACGCAGGAGGCGCGGATGCAGCCGGAGGTGCTTCCCCCGGTCAGGATCACCGTGTCCACCTTGTGCCAGACCAGCAGCGAAGGAATCAACGTGTCGTGGAACACGCTGGCCATGCGCTTGTTGATGATGGCGTCACGGTCGTGATCAATGTCCAGGCGGGGATCCAGTTCCGAGCGCTCGTCGCCCACCTTGATGTTCTGCAGCGAGTCCGGTGTGTTCGTTCGCGTGCCCCAGGCGCCGGCATCGTCGGCGTTGTCCATGTAGGCCACGTAGGTCCAGATCACCGGCATGTTCCTGGCCCGGGCCAGGGCAGACAACTCATTGATGTAATCGATCTGCTTCGGGTCCGTCTGGTAGGCGGTTTTGAACGTGTCGATGTCCGTATAGGCCCGCTGCATGTCGATGTTGATCAGCGCGGCCTTCTCGCCAAACCCAAACTTCGCGCGGTTTGGGTTGGCCTTGACCTGCGCCCAGTACTCACGCGGGGTCAGATCGGACGTTTCCATAACGGGCATGGTGACTCCTCTGCAGTCAGGAAGATTGGCAGGCAAGCGTAACGCGGGTGCCTGGGGCGGGCAACGCGGGGACCACAGGGCGCCTGATGTCCGGAGAAACGACGCTCTGCTATTCTGCCCCTGCGATTGCTAACGCTTCCCTCAGACCCCTGCCATGCTCAAATACCCCCCATGCCAGTCCTAGCCGATTGGATACCCTCCTTGTCGAAGGTGGACCTTTCGTGAGTCGAGGGCAATTCAGAAATTGGGCATTGATCACCGCAATCGGTCTGGTCACGGTCGTCGTCTACGGCCTGTACCTTTCCATGTACCTCTCGCCCCCCTTGACCGGTGACGAGGTCTATTACTACCGACAGGTCGGACGCTTCAGAACCATCATCCTGCTGCTGCTTCAGTGGGACCTTGCCGCCATACCGGACGTATTTCACCAGATTATCGAGAATGGTTGGTTCATTCCCCTGACCAGCGCACTGCTGGCCCCGGCAAGCTTCTTCGGCAGCGAACCGGAAGCCGTACGGCTCATCTATTTCACAATCAACTTGATCCTGCACGGCCTGATTCTTGAGCTAATGCGGCGAAATTTTGGCCTGCTGGCGATGATCCTGTTTCATGCCATTTCTTTGCTGTTTCCGCCCTACATGGTCTTCATGGTTTCCCTGTTCGGGGAAGGGTTGGCGTCTCGCCTGTTGCTGGTCATCGCGCTCTGGCTCTACATGATCCTCGGCCGGGAACGCGCGGTGAGCGTTCGCGAGACGTTTTTCCTCGGTTGCCTGCTTGCCCTGACGGTGCTGCTGCGACACAACCTGTTGCTGGTTTGTCCCGTGGTTGCTCTGGCCGTTCTTTTCGATACATCGCGCAAGACCGAAGGACCATTCCCTGCCTGGCTTCAACCCGGGGTGTTGCGCGCGTCGTTGCTTACGGTGGTCGTCTGTGGCGCCCTGCTGCCCTGGTCACTGTCATTGAGCAAGAAATTCGATGGCCCTTACCTGACCGTAACGACCCACCAGATCGCTGATGTCTGGAGAAACGCCACACCTGCCTTCACCCAGGAGAGGCTCGGTACGGAGCAACCCCAAGGCAACCCTTTTTGGCAGTGGAGCACCTACTACCGTGACCTGGCCCGGTCCACCGACCGCTCCTACTACGAACTGGTTGAAGCGGACCGCGAGCGGTTGCAGGCGATCCTGTCCACGGATCTCGAACATCAGGAACGGCTGGCGCGAAACAGAAAGATTGCCCGTGAGCGGGCCAGGGGCCCCTCAGAGTTTGTTCTGCGGCGACTCATGGGGCCAGTGAAAGACGCCGAGCCACTGAGCATGCGTGCGCAAAAGTTTTATGCGTTTGTCGACCCGCTCAATCGCTGGCTCTGGAAGCCATTGCTGGTTCTCGGACTGTTGGCGCCGCTGCTGCTGTTTGGGCTCAGCCGCAAAAACCGCCCGGGCCAACTCGTTATCGGCGCATTGCTGTACGTCAATGCTGGTACGCTGTTTCTCCATGCCGCTCATACACGCCATTTCGCGTTGCTTTATCCGATGCTCATATTCGTTGTATCTGTGGCGGCAGCGATGCTCCTCCAGCGCGGCCAGCGCGGCAGGCAGCTGGTCAGTGGGTAAGCAGTCGGGCTCTGTCGCCGCATGCTTGACGAACAACACCCCACGAGAGCTTCTCTTCGCTCTGCTCGCCGTCCTGGTGACCTGCCCCCTTTCAGCAGCCACCCCGACCCCTGATCGTTTACTCGTCCACTGTGGAAACCTGATTGACGGGCTTTCGGACGAGGCCCGTCCCTCCACCACCTTGCTCATTGAAGCGGGGAGGTTCCGTGTCATTGGCTCTGAGGTCGCGACCCGCCCCGACGCACGAACGCTGGACCTGTCGAACTACACCTGCCTCCCCGGCCTCATCGAGATGCACACCCACATCATGGAAGGGCCGGACGAGCTGACGGACCTGACCCTGGTGTTTGACGACACGCACGAGGAGACCATGGCCAACGGCCGCCGCTTTGCGCGGCTCACGCTCGAGTCGGGTGTGACCACCGCCCGGGATCTGGGCTCTTATTACGGCTGGGCGGCTCGGGATCTGCGAGACGAGATCGCACGGGGTGAAACCTCCGGGCCGCGGCTCCTGGTGGCCGGTTTTTATCTCACGATTCCCGGCGGGGGCGGCGACCTGCTGGCACCCAATATTCGCGAATCGGACATTCCTCGACACATGCGCCTTGGGGTCGCCCGTTCACCAGACGATTTCGCCCAGCGGGCGCAGGCCGCCGTCGACGGTGGTGCCGATGTGGTCAAGGTGATCGCCTCGGGCGCCGTGCTGGCCTACGGCGGTATCCCGGGCTCGCCGGAAATGACGCCCAATGCGCTCAGCGCCGCCATCGAGGTCGCCCACGCGGCCGGACTCAAGGTCGCAGCGCACGCCCATGGCGCCCAATCCATCGTTGAGGCCATCGAAGCCGGTGCGGACACGATTGAACATGCCACCTACATCGACGAGGAAGGGATCCGTCTCGCGCTGGAACACGACGTGGCCCTCTCCATGGACATCGGCCCCGGCGACTGGATGATCGAGGAAGGCCGCAAGCAAGGCTGGGTGCCGGAGTTCCTTGAGAAGACCATCGCCACCACGCAGGTTCAGCGTGACAGCTTCCGTCGCGCCCACGAGGCCGGGGTGCCCATCGTTTTCGGCACCGATGCCGGCATCTATCCCCACGGTATGGCCGGCATCCAGTTCAAGTTCATGGTCGAGTACGGCATGACGCCCATGGAGGCCATCCAGGCAGCAACCTCCGTGGCCGCGCGTTACCTGGGCTGGGAAGACCGCGTCGGCGCGATCGAGGTCGGGCGCTATGGCGACCTGATCGCAGTCCGCGGCAATCCGCTCGAGGACATCCGGCTCCTCGAACAGGTCGACGTGGTGGTCAAGGAAGGCGAGATCTTCAAGCACCCCGCACCGTAAGACCGCTAAACCGCCATCCCCGCCGCGTAGCCTGACGCCCAGGCCCACTGGAAGTTGAAACCTCCCAGGTGGCCAGTCACGTCCACCACTTCCCCAATGAAGAACAGACCTGACGTCCCCGAAGCTTCCATGGTCTTCGACGACAGGCCATCGGTGTTGACCCCGCCGAGTGTGACTTCCGCTTTGCGATAGCCTTCCGTACCGGAGGGCGTCAGGGACCAGTCCGACAGCTGGGCGGCCAGGGCAGCGAGTGCCGCGTCCGGCCATTCGCCCAGCGGTATTTCCGCGCGGTCCGGCCAGAACAGCAGTTCCAGCTCGGCCACCAGCTTGCGCGGCAAATGCTGGCCAAGTGGCGTGCGCAGCAGCACCCGGGGGGTTTCCTGTTTCCAGGTGGCCAGCATCGAGGGCAGGTCTTCACCAGGCAGCAGGTCGAAGCGCACGGCTTCCCCGGGGCGCCAGTAGCTGGAGATCTGCAGCACGCAGGGACCGCTCAGACCGCGGTGCGTGAACAGCAGATCCTCGCGGAAATGTGACCGCGCGTTCTCCGCCGTGACCTCGCAGGAAACACCGGAAAGCGTCGAAAAAACGGGCTTGTGCTCATCAGAAAAGGTAAACGGGACCAAACCCGCCGTCCGCGGCAGCAGTTCCAGGCCAAACTGCTCCGCCAGCTCATAGCCAAAACCGGATCCACCCAGGCTGGGAATGGACAGGGCACCGGTCGCCACCACCAGCGTGTCACCGGCGAAAGCGCCCAGGTTGGTCTCGAGATGAAATCCATCTCGCCGCGTCACTGAGCTTGTCTCGCAGTCCGTCAGGATCTCCACCCCCACCACCTCACACTCGGCGCGCAGCATGGCAACAATCTGCTTTGATGACTCGCGACAGAAGAGCTGACCGCTCAGGCCATTGACGGTCTCTTTCTCGAAGTAGTCGATGCCGTGCCGTTCCACCAGCTCGATGAAATCCCACTGCGTATAGCGCGCGAGGGCGCTTTTGCAGAAATGCGGATTGGCCGACAAGAACCGGTCCGGTGTGACGTACAGGTTGGTGAAATTGCACTTGCCCCCGCCGGACATGAGAATTTTCTTGCCGATGCGGTTGGAGCGGTCGAGTACCACCACGCGCCGGCCACGGGTCGCCGCGGTCATGGCGCACATCAGCCCGGCGGCGCCGGCGCCGAGCACCAGCGTGTCGTAGTGTCGGCTCAAGACGCGCTCCGGGCCTGCTCGCTTTCACCGCCCACGATCGGAGCGACCTGGAGTCCGTCGTCAGGCGGACGAACGACCCGCAGAGACACTGAAACGCAGGCTGCCCGGGTTCAGTTGGGCGGATTCAGCCACCGGCTCTGAGCGTCCATGAGGGCCTTCATGTCCTCGCCGGTCTTGGGCAACTTATCCGCGGGCAGGTCGAGGTGGTTCAGGGGCACCTCGTCAATGTACTGCTCGAACACCGGCTGCACCACCTCCATCGGGTAGCGCACGAGGCGACGGCCTTCGCGGTGCTCGGCGATGGGGATTTCCGCAGTGATGATGCTCTCGTTGTTGGTCTCGTCCTCAGCCATCACGCGCCCGCTGGGGTCGACAATGAGCGAACCGCCGCCCATGTGCGCCCAGTCGCTGTCCGGCGGGAAGGTGATGTTGGACATGGCCGAGTAGTAGCGGTTGTAGAGAGCTGTGGCCTGCACGTCGACCTTGGAGAACAGCGTGGAGGTGCGAAACATGATCTCCACGCCGCGCATGCCGAAGGCCGCGAACACCATGGGATCGAGCTGTACCGTGCTCACGGCGATATTGCCGTATTCGGTCATGAGCACCGGGAACTCTTCCTCGATACCGTACCTGGCGCGGAACTTGTCCCGGACGTTTTCCACGGTGGTGGTTGGGATCTCCCGCGTGTCGTAAAGCCGCTTGACGCTGCGCGGTTTCCAGAAGGTCTTGGCCACTTGCCCGTCGCGGCCGATTACCGTGTTGATGGACAGGATATGGCCGGGCCAGGCCTCATCACGGGCGTAGCTGCCGAAGATCAGGTAGCTGTCACAGGCCTTCACGACCTTGCCGAGCGCTTCGGTCTCGGGGCCGGGCACCTGAATCGTAAACTTCAGCTTCTCCTCGCGGGGCCCGGAAGAGTAACCGGTGAGCGGGAACTCGTTAAAGAGGATGAAATCGGGGCTGGGCCCCTCATCGCAGGCCTTCTGGGCCCAGCCGGTCATGATCTCGAGGTTGGCCGCCAGGCCATCCTGGACGTCCTCGTAGTCCTGCAGGTTCTTCACGCCGTTCTGCACGACCTTGACCACCACTGTGTCCTTTTCGAGGGCTCGGGTCGGGTAGCTGCCGTCGGGGCGGACCAGCTGCACCTCGGCGAAACAGAATGTCGTCGGCAGTGCCGCCATGACGAGGCCGAGGATAACGGAAACAAGCGGTTGGAAGCGTCGTTGTCGCATGGGTGCCTCGCTGAACTTGGGTAAGGTTGGAATTTTCACCGCAAGCCTACCACCCCAACGCGGGCACGGCTGCCGGCGTCGCCTGGCACCGCGCCGTTTTGCAGATCGGTCAGGCGGGCAGCTCAGTTGCTGACGGGCTGTGCCTCGAAGTAGGCCGCGAGCGCCTGCGCTTCCTGCTTGTTCATCTGGTTGACGACATCGCACATGCTCATGTGCCCTTTGCTCTGATCGTCACCATCGACGGCCACATCGGGGCAAATACGCTCGTAGAAATAGAACCGCTCGATTTCTGCGAACAGTTCGTCCTTGTCACGGCCAGCGAGCGCCGGCACCTCCTCGCGAAGCGAACGGCCGCCCACACCATGACAGCCCTCGCAAAGACCGACCAGGTAGGCCATCTCTTTCTCGTTGATGGGGTCTCTTTCATTGCCCGGCAGGGACTTCGTGCTTTGCGCCATGGCGGACGCCATGCACAGCATCAGTGCGGGTGCCAGGATCCATTGCCAGTGCTTTCTCATGACAGCTGTCCTCCTGTGAGCCTGACTTCATGGTAGGCAGGCCCTGGCACCGCAGGCTTGACGCACGTCATGCAAGCGCCTGATTTACCGCACAAGCTGCGTCTCTCCCCTTGCAAGCCCGGAGCGGCAACGTAGTATCAGGACAGGACACGCAGAGGGACGGCCGTGCAACTGCCGAGCGCAATGGACCTGATGGTTCCCCTGGAGAGCTACCCGCACGTCCAGGCCGGGGGCACGCTGCTCGAGGCGCTGGTCACCATGAACCGCGCGCACATTCACATGCACGGTGAAACCTCCCTTCCCCGCATCCTCCTGGTCTTCGACGACGAAGGTGTACTGATCGGCATGCTCCGGCGTCGGGACATCCTCCGCGGCCTGAGCCCCCGATGGTTTTTCAGCGCCGATAGCGGGCATCCGGAAGACGTCTTCGCTACTGAGCTCGACGAGAACATCAGCGACGTGCTCGCCGACAAGGTCGTACAGCGCTTCAAGGAACGCGCGCAGCAGACCGTGGACGACTACATCCAAGGGATCTCGGGCGTTGTGGATGTAAACGACTCCCTGATCACGCTGGTCAACATCATGGTCAAGAAGGGCTATCACATGCTGCCCGTGCTCCAGGGTGAACAGGTGGTTGGCGTAGTGCGCAGCGTCGAGGTCATGTGGGCTGTCAATGAGCTGCAGGATGGCAACCCGGTTGCCATACGGGGAGAAATGCGTGGTTGAACAGCAGGACGGCGGGGGGAACGATCCGGAGGCCAGCGAGGGCGCCGCGGGACGGCAAGGCGTTGGCCCGGCACCGGGCGACGGTTCGAAGCCGGCGACCGGCAAAGCGCGGGGCATCCGTGTCGCGGGCGAAGCGTCCTCGTCATCGCCGCTGCGCGAACCCATCAACCTGCGGCGCCTGGTCGGGATCAATCTCGGCCTGATCGCCTTCGCCGCGGCCTGGTTCATGCCAGACCTGGCGCCGGCCGTGGACCCGGGCGGCGCGTCTTTCGCGCTGACACCGGAAGGCAAGCTGGCCCTGGGCCTGTTTGCCCTGGCCGCCATCTGGTGGGTGCTCGAGGTCGTGCCCATCGGCGTAACCGGCATCGCGATCGCGGTGATCCAGGCCCTGTTCCTGATCCGGGATCCGCGCACGGCGTTCACCGATTACCTGGACCCTGCCGTGTGGTTCATCATCGGCTCCATTGTCATCGGACAGGCCTTCTCAAAGACCGGCCTGACGCACCGGCTGGCGTATCGCATGCTCCTGGTGGTGGGCGAAAAGACGGCGCACATTTACCTCGGCGCGTTTGTCATGACCGCAACGCTGACGCTCATCATGGCCCACACCGCCGTGGCGGCCGCCATCTATCCCCTGCTGCTGGCCATCCACCACCTCTACACGGACGAGGAGCGCTCGCGCTTCGGCATGGGTCTGTTCATCGGCATGGCATTCACGGCCGGTGCCGGCAGCATCATCACCCTGTTCGGTGCGGCGCGGGGGCCCGTGGCCGTCGGCTTCTTCAACGAGCTTGTCGGCCGCGAGATTACCTTTTTTGAGCTCACCTGGTACATGGCGCCGCTCGGCATCCTGATGGTGTTTCTGCTCTGGGCCTACGTGCTGGTGTGGTTCAAGCCGGAGCAGGACACGATTCCCGGACTCTCGGAGCGCGCAAAGCAGCTGCACGCCGGCCTGGGACCCATGTCCCGGGATGAAATTCTCACCCTGGGCATCACCATGACTGCGGTGCTCCTCATGAGCATGCGGGCGGTGATCCCGGGCTTCGAGGACCTCAACAAGAGCGGCATCATCCTGGCTGCCACGGTCAGCTTCTTCCTGTTCCGCATCCTGCGCCGTGCGGACCTGGAGAAGATTCCCTGGAACATCGTGCTGCTGTTCGGCGGCGCCATGAGCATGGGCTTTTGCCTGTGGCGTACGGGGGCCGCCCAGTGGCTGGCCATCAACTGGCTGGGCTACCTGGACGGGGCACCCTGGCTGCTGTTCGTCATCGGCGTGAGCTTCTTCATCCTCATCATGACCAACCTGATCATGAACGTGGCAGCCATCACCATCTGCCTGCCCGTGGCGCTGGTCATGGCGCCCTACCTGGGCGTGGCGCCTGAGGTCATCCTGTTCTCAGCCCTCGCCGCGGCAGGCATGCCCTTCCTCTTTCTCATCGGCGCCGCGCCCAACGCCATTGCTTACGAGAGCGGGCAATTCACGACGGCAGAGTTCTTCAAGGCCGGTGTGCCGGCCAGCCTGTTGCTGATGGTCGTGATCGCCATCTTCGCGGGCTTCATCTGGCCGTTGATGGGCATGCCGGTGCGCCTCTAGGCGGCACCCCTCACGGACCCCGATTCATTCCGCCCCGAGCGGCGGCATCAAGCTGTGATCCGCTGCTTGCCCGATCTCTGCTGACTGGCCAATCGGTGATCCGGGGGGCGGCGTCGCGCGCCCGGGTGCAGGCCAGCTGTCCGGGTTGCGCTTCCATTCCTCGAGCAGGCCGAGCG
>JBCDHO010000073.1:0-9235 GCA_038749855.1 Pseudomonadota bacterium | reverse complement strand
TCTGCCGTGGCCTGGTCGCCTGCCGTGTCGGCGGCGGCGATCAGCTCGTTGGCGAGGGCGGTGATGCGGCCCTGGTCTGCGAGCAGGTTTTCGATCATCTGTACGGCCTTCGGGCTATCGGTGTCTTCTTCTACCGTACTCAAGCGCCCGAATTCACTGTAGCTGCCCGGTGCCCGCGCGCCCAGCGTGCGAATGCGTTCAGCGACCTCGTCCACGGCCAGGGCGAGTTCCGTGTATTGGGTCTCGAACAGCGTGTGCAGGGTCGTGAACATCGGTCCCGTGACGTTCCAGTGATAGTTGTGTGTCTTCAGGTACAGGGAGTAGCTGCTCGCCAGCAATTTTTCGAGTGTGGCGACGACGGATTGTGGTTCTACGTGGTTCATGGCGTTTTCGGATCGCAAGGACATACGCTCAATGTGCGGCTTGCGACGAAGGACCGCAAGGGCCTGCCCAGGCGGCCGGTGCAGGGAAAAGGAGCAGGATTACATCGCCCAGCGTCGGACGCTGAAGCGCAGCTCAGCGTTTGCTGGCCTGGCGTGCTTATTGCTGCTCATCTCCCTTACGGTCGGGCACGACATAGAGCTTGAGATCGTAGTCCACCAGCTCGTAACCGGCGGCCTCGGCAATTGCCCGAACTTTGTCTCCGAGCCGGCGACTTTGGAATTCACGCACTTCGCCACTGGACTTATCGATGATGTGATCATGGTGCAGGCTTGAGGCTTTCTCATAGCGTGCTCGCTGCTCGCCGAAGTTCCGACGAATCACAAATTCGTGCTTTTCCAGGTCTGCGAGAATCCGATAGACCGCGCTGATGGATACGTGCCGATGACCATTAGCCACGATGCGGCGATGAATCTCTGGGGCGTCCGGATGACCGGTGCATTCGTCGAGTACGCGGCAGACCCAGCGGCGCTGCCGTGTGGGCCGAAAGCCGGCGGCTTTCAACTGCTCGATCAAAGGTTCAGGTGTCATTGGCTCGCTCCCGCTGGCTGGCCTGGTCCCGTGACCAGGAAAATCGTTCGTCTTTAATTAAAAGACGCCTGAGCGAGGCAAAATCACGCCCCTTTTGCGACGGAAGGAGTCAGCGCGCGCTGATCCGCACCGCGCAACAGCGTACGCGAGGCCGAAGGGTTAGAAGAAAGCGATGTACAGGGCGACGTGCAGCGCGATAGCCAGCCACAGCAGCAGTCGCCGCCGGACCTTCAGCACCAGCAGGGAGGTAACGTTCGCAGCGGTGAACAGGGCGAGGTAGGTGCCCGTTCTTCCGGCTGCAACAGCTGGAGGCTGTCGCAACAGCTCATAAACGAGATAAAACCCGATCAGCAGCGAGGCATTGAGCAAAAACAACAGCAGCGGCGTCACCAGGTGCTCGTCGTTGTGGTTCGCCTGCCGCTTCATCAGCTGGCTCGGAGCGCGCTGACGCGGCTGCGGACAAATCGTCCCAGCTGCCGGAGCAGCAAAAAGAGCAGCCAGCCATAGAAGGTCACCGTCACCAACAAATAAGGGATCACCGGGCCCAGGGCCATCTGCATACCGGCGAGCAGCACGAGGGTACCGAGAATGCCGTAGGTCCAGCGGAGCAGCGTGGGCTTGAGCTCACGGAAGCGGGGCTTCTCACGGCGCTTCTTCGCCGTCCTCTCAAGGTAAACGACAAAGCCGGCGAGCGACAAAAACCCGGAAGTCAGACCAAAAAAGGCATAGACAAATTTCAGCAGCAGGCCGCCGTAGTCACCGAAGTGCATGGACTCCTGCAGGTAAAACAGCTTGGCGCCCGCGCCAGCCTGACGAATGTCATAGCGATGGACCTCGCTGAGGTCCTCCTTGTCCAGGGTAAGAATGAAGGAATTTCGCTCGTAGGCCTGCCCAGGGATGTCGCCGGCGACGCGCAACGTGCGCGCCCCGTCCCGTGAGGGTGTGATGACCTTGGGCACGAGCTCCGGGAACAGCGCCCGGCTTGTCGTCAGCACCTCGTCGTAATTCACCACGAAGGCCGCGTCGGCCTCCGCCTCCAGGGGCTTCTCCGTGGCGCGATAGGCGCCGGGCCGATCCCCGACCAGCACCGGCTGCAGGTACACCTGCAGCCCCAGCCAGGCGCCGGTAATGGCGATCATCAGGTTGAAGGCCAGCGTGGCCACACCGATTAGCTTGTGCCAGTCCGCCAGAACCACCCGCGGCTTGCCGGCGCGGATAGCACCGAACAGCTGCTTCTTCATGAAGCGCCCGTAAATGAGAAATCCGGTGAGGGTCGAGAGCAGCAACGCAATGCCGGCGATGCCGACGATCTGACGTCCGAATTGGCTTTCGAAAAGGCGTACGTGAATCTGCCGTAGAAAATGAGCCAGGGAGCGCATGTAGTCACGTTCGGCGATGACTTCGGCGGCATAAGGGTCGATAAAGAAATCCGGCTGCGAAACATGGATGCCGTCACGCTGGAAAAAGCGCAGGAGCCAGGTGTCATCGGGTTCCGTGGGCGGAAAGACGACGAGGAGGTTTTCCGGGCCGTGTTCCTCAGCAAGCTGCTCGATCACGCCAGCGACTGGCTGCAGCGGACCGCTGGGCTCGACATGGAACTTGTCCCCGTTGATCAGGCGGTCGATTTCGGGAATGAACAGGGCAGTCACGCCGGTGAGGCTCAGCGTGGCAATAACCACACCGGCATAGAGGCCGACCCAGCTGTGGATGGCCCACAGCTGTTTGTTGAGACCGCGCTTTTTGCTGCTGTCTTTGTTCATCAATTCACGGGTTGGTGCGATCAACGCGCGCTTTTGAGGGTGGGCCGCCACACAGTTTCTTCACGCTCTATTGATACTGAGAACGATTATCATTTAGCTACAAAAGGTTAACACGCCGGGTGACAAAACATCATGAAATGCAGAACTTATCGTCTGGGTTGCCGCCGCGCGCTCTGGACCGCATCGCTCCTGGGCGTTTCCATCGCCGCTGCGGTCTCGGCAAATGCCCAGGAAACCGACGGCCAGGACGACGCCACTGAGGATGAAGTCCTCGAACTCGAAGAGGTGGTCGTGGTCGGCCAGCACCTTCGCAATTACCTCGACAACTCGGCCTCGACGGGTGTCGGCCTTGATTTGCCCCTCATCGACACCCCCGCGTCGATCAGTGTGATCACGCAGGACATTCTGCAGGACCAGCAGGTGAATAACGTGGATGACGCTCTCCGAAACGTCGCCGGTGTGACCAAGTTCAAGACCGGCAACGGCGGTGAGGAAAAGTTCTCCATCCGCGGCTTTGACGCCTCGCAGTCGATTTATAAGGACGGAGCGCGCATCAACAACGCCCTGAACGCCTCGAACATCCCCTCGACGGAAACCGCGAACATCGAGCGCATCGATGTGCTCAAAGGTCCGTCGGCGCTGCTCTACGGCCAGGGCGAGCCCGGTGGCATCATCAATTACATCACAAAGCGGCCGGAGTTCGAGCGTTACACGCTGCTTGAGGCCATTGGCGGCAGCTTCGATTTCTACAAGTTTGAAGCAGACACCACCGGCGCCTTCGGCAACAGCGAGAACTGGGCTTACCGCGCCGTGCTGGCCTATGAAGACTCCGGCAGCAACCGCTTTGACGTGGACCGGGAGCGTTTGCTGTTCAACCCGTCGATCACCTACCAGTTCCAGCCCGGCTCCCGCATCGTGCTGAGCTACGAATACATCGACGACCAGTACACCCAGGACCGGGGCCAGGTGCTCGACGGTGACGCCATCAATGGCTACTTCTATTCCAGCCGGCAGAATGTCGACCAGTTCTACGGCATTCCGAACTGGAACAGGAACACGGAGGCGGAATCCGATCGGTGGAATTTGTTTATCGAGCACAGCTTTACGGACAATTGGCGCGTCGAGGCGACCTACGCACACACGAGCAACGACAAGATCAACGTGGATTCCTCGCCGCTGATTCTCGGTCCGGCCGGTGAGATTATTGGCCCCGTGGGCAGCCCGCTCGAAGACCTCGTCGGCATCCAGGTGCGACAAACCGACGGGGGTGGGGAGACCGACCAGTTCACCTTGCGCAACTTTGTCTTCCTGGACGGGCCAGGTGATGTGACGCATCAGATCCTGGCGTCCTTCGACTTCGAAGACTTTTCCACCGAGTCCACAAGCTTCCGCGGTGACCGGCCGGTGTTTTTCGATGTCGGCACCAACGAATACTTCAGCATCTTCAGTGCGGACGAGCTTAATGATCCCAACGTGATCACTCCCACCGAGGACATCGCCTTCTTTCTCAACAATCGCGGCAGTTCGCTCAACCAGGAGTTTGAGCAGTGGGGGATCAACCTCGTCGACAACATCACTCTGAATGAGCGCTGGAGTGTGCTGCTGGGCCTGCGCTACACCGATTTTGAAGACACCCGCAGCGGCTTCGACGAAGACGATTTGAGCGGTCGTGGCGGCATAGTATTCAAGCCGGCGCCGAACCTGTCGTTCTTCCTGAGCTACTCGCAGGGCTTCACCTCCTCCGGGGGGCTGCTTGGGATCGATGACCAGCAGATCGATTCGGAGACCTCAGAGGCCTTCGAACTGGGCGCCAAGTGGGCGCTCTTCGACGACGCACTCCTTGTGACCGGGACGCTCTACCGGGTTGATCAGCAGGATCTGCCCATCGTTGCCAACCCCTTCGACGAGGACGGCAACCCGACGCTGCCGGCGGACATCCGCTACGGCAACATCGGGGAAATTCGCAGCGATGGTCTCGAGCTCGAGGTCGTCGGCCAGCTGACGGACGCCTGGCGCATCCAGGCGGGCTACTCCTACATCGACAACGAGATTACCGTCGGTGGCCAGGGCCAGTTTGGCGTCTTCTTCCCGGAGGGCAATCGGCTGCCGGGTATCGCGGAGCACAGTTTCAACCTGTTTACCTTCTACGAAATTGAGCTTGGCGGCGGTGCGCTGGGCCTCGGGGGCGGGATCTTCTACCAGGATGACGTGTTCGTGAGCACGGAAAACCGCGCTGTTTACGACAGCTGGACCCAGGGCGACCTCGCTGCCTACTTCCGGCTCGATAACTGGAAGTTTCAGCTCAATGTGCGCAACGTGACCGATGAGGACTTCCGCCTGGCCCAGGCTTTGACCACCAGCGATGCCTTTGGCGCGATCCGCGTGGGCACGGGACTGCCGCGAACGGTGCTGGGGTCGATTGCTTACGAGTTCTGAGTTGAGAGGGCCGTACCGGCCCACCTGGGGTTCGACGTTCAGCGACGCCGCGGGCGGACGCGCGGCGGTTGCTGCGCCTGGCGGGATCACCGTCCAGCCAGCGGCCGGGTTGTCAGCGACGGGATGACTTGACTGCTAGGTTAATAGTAATCATTCTCATCCATATACCTTTCGTATTGAAGCGAAAGCACCTTATCGTCGTAGCGCAGTACCCAGGCCGTCGCCGGCTCAGGCAAACGCACAGTGATCGCCCGGGAGCTTGCCATGCGCCACCTGACCATCGCCCTCAGTCTGTTCTTTGTCATCGCAACATCCCTCGCCTGGGAGGCGCGGGCGCCGGGGAGCGCGCACGGAGAAGCCGCGACCGCTACGACAGCCGATGCGGTCACCATCGTTGCTGCTGTGTACGGCGATGCCCTAAAGCGGCGACCGCCCCGTGACACCCAGACGCTGATTCTGACCCGGCTTGTTGAGCGCTATATTGCTGCCCATGGGCTACAGGCGACGGCTCGTGAACTGAACACGCATGGTGTCCTGATTCAAATGCGTCTCGAAAGCCAGCTGGGCGATGGCTATCCGGACGCTGCGGCGATGGAGGGTGACGAACGGGCGCACTTCGAGGCCTACCGAGAGGCGATGAACCGGGCGATGATCGAGCAATGGAAGTTTTACAAGGCCCTTCATGCCCAGTATGGCGGCGGTGTCATCCTTGAAAATTCCGGCGCGGAACCCGTTGAAGCGTTACGTCGATTCCTGGAGGCGCGACACGCGGCGGGTGACTTCGAGTTTTTTGACCGTGAGCAGGAGGCCTACTTCTGGGCCCACTTCCGTGCGGATCATCATCAGCGGTTTCTACCTGAGGCGGAGGCGGAGCAGGCTTTTGATTTCCCACCCTGGTCCAAAGGTGAAGGCCAGCTGAACGTTAAGCGCTAAGGCTTAGCGTCTTACGGACGCCCTCCGAGACTGAAAAAACGCTCATTACGCCTGGTCCGGCGCCGGGTCCCGGCTCGCCCCGGCGATCGGCAGACGGTCCCCGCTATTGAGTTACATTCGCGTCTGCTACACTCTCCGGCCGCCGTGCGGGAAGCATTCCCCGCACGACGTTGAACCCCGCCCTACGTGCCGAAACGAGAGACCATGCTCGCCGCTTTGACTTCAACCAGCCTGGCGTATGCCGCAACCGTTGGCTTCTACCAGGCACATCGGAAACGCACGACCCTTGAGGCGCTCAAGCGTAAGCCGAGCAGGATGACGCTCCTGCGCGGACTGTCCTGGGTCCTGCTGTTGCTCGCTACGCTCGTGATGGCCCGGGCTACGGGCTGGGAACTCGGGATTCCCCTGGTGCTCGCGATTCTTTGTGCCGCCGGGGTTCTCAGTTTGCTGTGTGGTGAGTTTGTTCCGAGGATTCACTGGCCTTCGGGTATTCTGGCGCTGCTTACGGCGGCCCTGGCCGGCGCAGGCTGGCTACTGGGCGGAGGTGCCTGACCATGGGATACGCCATCGGTGGGGTTGTGGTTCTGTTTTTGGCCTGGTCGACGAAGCGCAAACCTCGACTCACAGCCAGCCTCGTGTGGTCCCTGACGGCAACCATCTTTGGCATCGCCGCTTTTGGCCTGCTCCTGCCCACGGAACTCACGCCAACCCTGCTCTGGCTGTCGCTCGCAACCCCGCTCGTGTGGCTGCTGTTTCTCACCTGGGCCCAGTGGGACGGGCGACCCTATCGGCCGGCCCTCGGTATGATTGCACTGACTTTGCTGAGCGCACTCGTGGTCTGGCGCATGCCCGTGCCTGCGTGATTTGAGGTTTTGAACCATGGATAGAGACCGTCGCGTTCGAATCTACGATGCCCATTCCTGGACCGGTATCAGCCTGGGCCTGTTCCTGTTCGTGGTGTGCTTCACCGGTTCTGTCGCCATGTTCCACAACGAGCTCATGAGCTGGGAAGACCCCAACCGCCGTATCGCACTCTCTGATGCCCCGGTCTCCGGCGATGAGCTCATGCGTACCTGGGCCGCTGAGTATCCGCTGGAGGACATCGAGTTCATCAGTCTCTGGTATCCGACCGACCGGGAGCCCTATTTTCAGGGACGGCTAACCATTCACCAGGACGAAGGCGGCGACCTGTTCAAGCAGCGGCGCTGGAATTCCCAGAGCGGTGAACTCTTGCCCGATCGGGAAAGCGGGCTGAGTACCTGGCTGCTTGGCATTCATCGTGACCTCATGTGGCCCGACGTACTGGGTGGCCGCACCATTGGCCGGGGTCTGGTGGGTATCGCGGGCATTATCATGTTGTTGTCCATTGTGACCGGCATCATCACGCACCGAAAAATACTTCGGGAGTTCTTCACCTTCCGCCGCACCCGCACGGTGCGCCTTAAATGGAAGGACGCCCACAACGTTCTGGGCACCTGGACGCTCCCCTTCTCCATCATGATCGCGTTCTCAGGCGCCTGGCTGGGGATCGTGGCACTCCTGCTTCCCATCACCGGTGCGCTGGTCTTCAAGGGTGACACGGCAAAGCTCATCGAAATCGTCGCGCCTGGTCCTGGCGGTCGCACGGGTGAAGCCATGTCGCCGATTAGCTTTGACGAGCTTGCTCTGCGCCGACATCCGGAATCCGGCAAGAAACTTGCGGGCGTTTTTGTGACCAATTGGGGCGACAGCGCGGCCCGGTACCAGCTGAGCTACTACCCGGACGGAGAGCTGAAGTATTACGAGGTTGAGCAGCTGGACGCGAGCGGTGAGACCGTGCCCCTGGTAGGCACGCTGGCACCCATGGCCTCGTCCCGCGTCGTGGCCTCCCTGTCTCCGCTGCACTACGGAACCTATGGTGGGCTGGCGCTGAAGTACCTGTATTTTGCGCTGGGAATCGGCCTGAGTGTCATGGTGGCTCTTGGCAATATGGTGTGGATCGAGCGACGCTGGCACAGTGCCGAGGGCCAACAGTCTCCGGCTTTCTATGCGCGCCTTTCCAAGCTCACCGTCGGTGTCTGCATGGGTGTGGTGCTGGCCACCGTCGCGGTGTTCTATGCCGATCCCTTTTACCGCGGTGACGAGGAAGGCCGCCTCGCCTACGTTGGCTGGGCCTATTTTGCCGCCTGGTTCCTGGTCATCCTTGCAGCCTTCCGCTTTGAGAACAGCTACCGGAGCATGCGTCTGTTCATGGCGTTGACGGGGATCGGACTGCTCGGGCTGCCGCTGGTCAGCGCCTTTGTCGGTGGAGCGGCACCCTGGACCCTGGTGGACCAGGGACACTACGCTGCACCGCTGACCGACCTGACTTTCCTGGTGCTGGGTGCGCTGACCCTTTGGGTAACGGTGCGGCTTCCCCGCGAACGGCTGGAGCAGCTGGGACGTCGAGCGTCGCGCAAGGCGCGCCTTGAGCAGGAAGCACCGGCGACCGGGTAGGGGCAGCCCAGCGACGTGAAGCGCCATTGACGGCTCCGCCATAATCGCCTTAAGTGCAGCTGTCGCGGCGTACGCGACGATAACCGAGGAAAGCCGCGACCATGGATCGCGTTGCCATCGTTCACGACAACTTCTGCCGGCGTGCGGCAGCCAACGATCTTCCGGCTGGGCCGGCACCGGACGATTCGCTGGATCCCGCCACTGCTCTGGCGCTCTTTCGTGCCCAGGTGATGAGTCGCCAGCTGGACCGCATTAGCCGCGCGATGCAACGCGCCGGCGAAGGCTTCTATACCATCGGCTCTTCGGGCCACGAGGGCATGGCGGCGGTCGCCGAGGCGCTCAGGCCAGGTGACATTGCCTTTCTCCACTATCGAGATGCCGCCTTTCAGCTGGCACGGGGTATGCAGGTACACGGTCCAGAGGCCCTTTGGGCGGGTGCACGCGACCTGTTGCTGTCCTTTGCCTGCTCCGTTGACGACCCCATCAGTGGCGGTCGCCACAAGGTGCTCGGGTCGCGGGCGCTGATGATACCGGCCCAGACCTCGACCATCGCCAGCCATCTGCCCAAGGCGCTGGGCGCCGCCTTCTCCATCGGCGCCATGAAGCGCTTCAGGCCCGAGCATGCGCTGTGTGCCCCGGACAGCATTGCCGTTTGTTCC
>JBCDHO010000072.1:0-9247 GCA_038749855.1 Pseudomonadota bacterium | reverse complement strand
GATCATCCCCGGCAGGGCCGGGTGCAAGCGCCGTCTGCGATCAGTTGACCGGCGGACGGTCCTCAACGATGGTCGGCGACACGAAGATCAGCAGCTCACGCTTCTGGGTCGTGTTGGCGCGGCGACGGAACAGCGCACCCACACCGGGGATGCTGCTCAGGTAGGGCACCTTGTCCTCCTGGCGCGTCGTCGTGTCCTGGAAGATACCGCCCAGAACCACTGTTTCGCCGTTGTTCACCAGCACGCTGGTGGACAGTTCGCGCGTGTCGATGGACGGCACGGAACCGCCTCGTGAGGTTTCGAAGATCTCACCCACCGTATCCTGCTTCACCGTGAGGTCCAGCTGGATACGGTTGTCCGGCGTAATCAGCGGCGTCACCCGCAGCTCCAGGACAGCCTCCTTGAACTGTACGGCGGCGGCACCGGAAGAGGTGGCTTCCTCGTAGGGAATCTCCACACCCTGTTGGATGTAGGCCTCTTCCTGGTTTGCGGTCACCACGCGCGGCGTGGAGATGACCTCACCCTCGCCCTCGGCTTCCAGCGCTGAAAGTTCGAGGTCGATCAGCCAGTTGCCCGACAGGAACGACAGGCCGATGCTGCCGGCGTTGGCATTTGTCGTCGGCAGGTTCACGTTATAGCGACTACCGAGCGGCGGAATGTCCAGGAGGTCGTCGTCACGCGGGTTGATGGCCGGGTTGAGGATGTTCGCGCCTTCGCTCGTACCCGTCACCGCCAAAATATTGCTTCCCTGGTGCAGGGCCGTCACACCGAAGCGCACACCCAGCTCATGGCTGAAGTCGCTGGTCGCGATGACGATGCGGGACTCGATTTGTACCTGGCGCACGGCCCGGTCCAGCTCGGCCACGAGGTCCTGGATGGCCTCCACGCGCTCTGCCGTGTCCGTCACCAGCAGCGTGTTCGTGCGGGAATCAATGGAAACGGAACCGCGGGGTGACAACAAACCACCCTCACTCTCGGTCGACGCGGCGGCGTCCTCGATCAGCGTCTTGAGGTCCGCGGCGCTGGCATAGGAAACCGTAATCATGGTGGTGATCAACGGCTCGAGTTCGCGACGGTCCTGGGCCGCCTGCAGCAGCTCCTGTTCGCGGGCCGCGATGTCTGCGGTCGGCGCAATCCAGATAACGTTGCCGTTCTCACGCTTGTCCAGGTTGCGCGCATCAAGAATGATGTCCAGCGCCTGGTCCCACGGGACGTTGGTCAGGCGCAGGGTCAGGTTGCCCGTGACGTTGTCCGCCACGACGATGTTCAGGTCCGACACGTCAGCGATCAGCTGGAGAACGGAACGTACCGGGATGTCCTGGAAGTTGAAGGTAACCCGCGTACCGGAATAGGTGCGGTCTTCGAAGAAAGCGACCTCTTCGACCTCTTCCGCCACGCCGCGCACTTCGGAAACCTCGATCACCACGTCGTTGCCATTCTGATAGGCGAGATGCTCGAAGATGCCCGCGACCATCATCTCCAGGCGTGTGACCTCACCGCGCTGTGAGACGTCGATGATCTGCACCGGTGTGGCGAAGTCCACCACATCCAGCACCTGGTTCAGGTCCTCAGGAAGATCGGCGTTGAACACGTCGACAATGAGATTGCCGGCGCCGGCGTTTACCGCCACGCTGGCGCCTTCACCGTCAAGACCGACGATGATGCGGCTCTGGCCTTCCTCACCACGACGGAAGTCGACCGTCTGGACTTCGTAGGAACCCAGGTTGCGCATGGTCTCGCCCGCTGGCGTTGCAGCAGCTGCCGGGGCCGGCTCGGCGGCCATGCCGTTGGCCGCCACGGTCAGCGTCACGTTGCCGGCGCCGACGTTGTAGTCAAACTGTGCGTCTTTTGTGAGATCGACGAGGACGCGCGTCCGCCCACTGGCCGATAGCGTCGTGAATGAAGTGACTGAGCCGGTGTTTACGGTCACGGGATCTGAGCCGACGCCACTGGTGGTTTCGGCCAGGTCCAGCACGATGCGCGACGGATTGTCGGTCGCAAAGACGCTCACCACCGGTTCGTCTCCCGTCGTGCTGAGCGTGATGGTGACATCACCGCCCGGAGAGATGGAGTAGTCGGTGCCGGTCACCTGGGTTTGTGCCCAGGCCATGCTGGAGGCCGTGATGGCCAGCAACAGGCTGCTAAGCCTGACGAACGGGTGAATACTCATTGTTTTTCCCCACTTTCGCGTCAGCGATCGATCTGCCTTGATCGTGTTGTCCGTGTTCATTGCTCTTCCCTCTGGGTCGCGCGGAACTCAGCGCCCCCCCTCTGCTGTGTTCAGCCCCCTTCAAGGGCAATGGATGCTTCTCGCTGCAGCCAGCCACCGCTGCCGTCGGTGATCAGCTCCGAAAGCATGATCTCCGCGTCTTCGATGCCGACGATCTGGCCGTGGTTTTTGCCCAGGAAATCTTCCAGGGAGACGCGGTGCACCACGCCGTCCGGGTCGCGGATCAGGCCCCAGTAATTGCCGTCCTGGCCGAAGGTACCCACCATGGTCAGGGTGTCCAGCTCGAAACGTTCCAGGTATTCCTTTGACCGTTCAAAATCCGGCCGGGGCCCGGCGGCCGTCGGAGATGAACC
This sequence comes from Pseudomonadota bacterium, assembly GCA_038749855.1. Classification (GTDB taxonomy): domain Bacteria; phylum Pseudomonadota; class Gammaproteobacteria; order Xanthomonadales; family SZUA-36; genus Marinihelvus. Next base: position 6,664 of record JBCDHO010000072.1, on the reverse strand, counting down.
CGCCTGAGCCACCTCGCGACCTTCACTGGAAGAACTCCGGAACGGGTCGCGGCCCGACGTGCCGTCGTACTCGTAGGGTTGGTAGGTCTTAACCGGCGGAATCGGCTCGATGGGCGTTGCCGGCCGCGCCTTTACCTCGGCCAGATACTGGTTAAGATCACCCATGTCCGTGCTGCACGCGCTGAGCGCCATGACCGCAGCGAGTGACGTCAAGCCAGCACGAAACACCTTGCTTACGTTCGTCATCATGGTGCAGCAGCCTCCCCTTCAGCCTGCTCGAGTTCCGACCCGTCCAGGTAACGGTAGGTCTTCACTTGCCCCTCGAGAATCAGTCGACCGTCGTTGGCTTCCCGATCCGCACGTCGCAAGGAAACGTTGTGCATGGTCAGGATGACGACGCGCGGCAGTGCCGCTACGGCATCGACGAAATCCCCAAATTCGTGGTAGTTGCCGAGCATGCGAATCGCAATCGGCCGTTCCGCGTAGAAGTCCTGCTGTGCCTCGAGCTGTGGTTCGAAAAGCTGCACGTCGATGCCTGCCGCGAGCGCAGACTGAGAAATATCAACGAGAAGCTTGTCCATTTCCGTCTTGCTGGGCAGCTGTCGGAACATGGTTTCGAGCAGCTCCTGCATATCCTCGAGCTGCTGCTCATAGGCCGCAAGGTTCGCCGCCTTGCTTTGTTTCTCCTCGAAATCGGCGCGCAGCGTAAGTTCCTGCGCCTGGGCTCGCTCAAGCTCTTCCTTTTTTTCTTTGTTCATTAGGAAGTAGCCAGCGACGAGCAGTGCGATCAGCAATAGACCAAGCAGGAAGCCCTTGACCGCCGAGGTGGCATTTCCAAGGTCCGAAAAGTCCGTATCACGAAGATCATTCAACATCAGTTCGTCCCCCCTTCATCCAAGGTGTCGAAGCCCGCTTCGGCATCGTCATCCAGGGGCGAACGGAGTCGCACGGCCAGTGAAAAGTCAAACGGCTCCTGTGCGTTCTCCGGGTTCTGCGTCGCACGCACGACCCGAAGGTCCGGATCAATGAACAGTTCGTTGTCCGCCAGTGACTGCAGGTACGCAGAAACACGTGCGTTGGATTGGCTGGTCCCCTCCAGACGAATATTCATGCCTTGCTGAGAGATACCGTTGAGGGTGACACCCATGGGGATCGTCTTTGCGAGCTGATCCATCATTTCCACGGTTAACGAGCGGCTCGCCTGCAGTTCTTCAATAATCTGCTTGCGCGACAGGAGTCGTGCCCGCGTTTCTTCCAGCTCGGCAATGCGTCGAATCTGCACCTGCAGGCGACTGATCTCCGCCTGGATGGTCTGATTCCGAACGTTTTGCTGGTTGATGGCGCGGTCAAAGCCAAGGCTCACGATAAAGACAATCGCCACACCGACGATTGCCGTGAGCAGAGCCGACATGGCGAACTGCCGCTGTCGCTCCTGGCGAAGCTCCTCGCGCCATGGTAGGAGGTTAATCTTGGCCATCAGTCAAATCCCCTTAGTGCCAGGCCCATTGCGACCATCAGGTTTGGCGTGTTGCGCTTGAGTGCCGAGACCGCCACGGAAGGTGCGACATCCAGACCCGAAATCGGATCGGCGACACGGGTCGTCAGACCCAGTTCCTGCTGCACCATGGCGGCCAGACCTTTCAGCGACGCCGTACCGCCGGCCAGGTATATCGTGCTGATCGGTGAGTATTCGTTGCTCGAGGCGAAAAACTGCAGTGCCCGGCTGACCTGGTGGACGATGTTCAGCTGGAAGGGCTCAAGCACCTCAAGTTCAAAATCCTCAGGACCTTCCTCAGCACGCTCGAAAAAGCTCGCCTGTTCGGGCGTCATCTCGTAGCGACGCATGGTTTCTTCGAGCAACTGGTGCCCGCCGAAGGGATGCTCACGGTTGTAGATGACCCGACCGCCCCGAAGGACCAGCAGCGTCGTCAGATCGCGCCCAATATCGAAGATGCCGACCGCCTCATTCTTGCTCAGATGATCACGCTGGCGAATCAACTCGAAGGCATTTGCGATCGCAAACGCTTCGACGTCAACCACCTTCGCCGTCAGGCCGACCGCTTCGAGCGCGTCTTGACGGCTTTCGACATTCTCACTCTTGCTCGCTGCCAGGAGTATGTCGATCAGGTCTGGATTCCGGGCGGATGGCCCCAGGATGTCAAAGTCCAGGCTCACCTCGTCGAGTGGATACGGTACGTACTGATTGGCTTCGATTTGGATTTGGCTTTCGACGTCGGACTCAGCCAGGTTGGACGGCAGGGCGATGGTCTTGGTGAAGACGGCCGGACCCGACACGGCGATCGCGCAGGCCTTCGAGCGTGAGCCAGAGTTCTTGACGGCTCTATCGATCGCGTTGGAAATCGCCTCGATGTCCTGGACTGTTTTGTCCACCACAACGCCTTCGCGCAACGGCTCCATCGCGAAATGCTCGATGCGATAACCGCCCCCTGATTCCGACAGCTGCAGGGCTCGGACATAGGATGAGCCGATGTCCAAGCCAATGACTGGCGCTTTTTTATTCCCGAACAGTTTCAACGTTTTAATCCCTTAATTGCCCGCCAATCGGCTTATCTGCCAATGGCTTATTGAAACTTTCTCCGGTGGGTTTTAGCAGAATGGGGCGCACTTCTCAATGCCGATCCCCATTTTCGTCCCCCGGAAAACCCCGTCCCCTCCGGTCGTGAGCCCTAATACTGCCGCTGTCTCCCCGCAGGAACTCCTGGAGACCGCTTTGGGTCAGATAGGCTCGACCCGGTGTCGTCCGACTAGCTTCGGACCAACGTGTTTTTCTGTTAAGGCTTGCTTTGTCAGGGCACAATACATGCCCAGCACCCTTATGTTTAATGATTATTTAGCATAGCAGGTTAACAGCTTGAAGAAATTATTAAAATGGATTTTGCGCCTCGGCATCGTTGGCGTGCTGTGCGGGGTCATCGGGCTGGGCGGTCTGTGGTTTGCCTACGGGCGCGATCTGCCGGACGTCGAAACGCTGCGGGACGTGCAGCTCCAGGTGCCCCTCCGCGTGTTCACGCGGGACGGCGAGCTGATCAGCGTCTTCGGGGAGAAGCGTCGCATCCCCGCAGCCATCGAAGACATGCCCGACAACCTCAAAAACGCGTTCATCGCGGGCGAGGACGCGCGCTTCTACGACCATCCCGGGGTCGACTACCAGGGCCTGACCCGCGCCGTTGTGACACTGGCCACCACCGGCGAAAAAAGCGTTGGCGGCAGCACGATCACACAAATGCTCGCGCGCAATTTCTTCCTGACACTGGAGAAGACCTACAGCCGCAAGGCGAAAGAGATCTTTCTCGCCCTGCGCATTGAGCGTGAATTCAGTAAGGACGAAATCCTTGAACTGTTCCTGAACAAGATTCTGCTTGGCCACCGGGCTTACGGTGTTGGCGCGGCCGCCGAGGTGTACTACGGCAAACAGCTCGATGAGCTGACCCTGGCTCAGTCGGCAATGATTGCAGCGCTGCCGAAAGCCCCTTCGCGCATCAACCCGATCACCTCACCGGAGCGCGCCCTCGAGCGCCGCAACTACGTGCTTTCGCGCATGCTCGAGCTCGACTATATCGATGAGGAGGATTACGACACGGCCATCGCCGAGCCGGATAACGCGTTCTACCACGGTGCCACCACGGAACTGAGCGCACCGTACCTCGCCGAGATGGTGCGCGCCGCCGCCGTTTCTCAGCTGGGCGACGATGCCTATACCGGTGGCTACGTGGTCCACACGACCATTAACGCGGACATGCAGCGCGCCGCCAACGACGCCATTAGAAATGGCCTGGAGGAGTACGATCACCGACACGGCTACCGGGGTCCGGAAGCACGCGTCGATCTCGGCGAAACATCGGGCACGCCCGAGTGGGACGAAGCGCTCGCGCCGTTCCGGGCTATTGCTGGCCTCGTCCCCGGCATCGTGACCGAGGCCGATGACGACCTGGCCCTCGTGTACCTGGAAGACGGACGCACGGTGGCGCTGGACCTCGAGAGTGTCGCCTGGGCGAAAAAATTCATCTCCCGGGACCGCTGGGGTCATCCACCGAAAACCGTCAGTGAGGTCCTGAGTGCCGGCGACATCATTCGTGTTCGCCTCGGCGATGACGCCCAGTGGGCCTTGGGTCAACTGCCGGACGCGGAAGCGGCGCTCGTTTCCCTGGACCCCCAGAACGGCGCATTGCGCGCCCTGGTGGGCGGCTACGACTTCGCGCGCAGTAAGTACAATCGAGTGACCCAGAGCCGTCGTCAGCCCGGGTCCTCCTTCAAGCCCTTCCTTTACTCAGCAGGCCTGGAGCGGGGCTTTACGCCCGCCAGCATCATCAACGACGCACCCATCGTGTTCGAAGACAGCGAGCTTGAGCGCACCTGGAAGCCGCAGAATTTCAGTGAGAAGTTTTTTGGCCCAACCCGCTTGCGTGAGGCCATGGTCAATTCGAGAAACCTGGTCTCGATCCGCTTGCTGCAGGACGTGGGTATCCGGCCCGCCCGCGAATACATTGCCCGTTTCGGGTTTGCGGTCGAGGACCTGCCCGCCAACCTTTCCATGGCCCTGGGCAGCGCCACTCTGCCGCCCCTGAGCATGGCGCGGGGCTATGCTGCCTTTGCCAACGGCGGCTACCTGGTTGACCCTTGGTTTATTGACCGCATCGAGGATGGACAAGGCAGGGTCGTTTACCGGGCCAACCCGAAAGTGGTCTGCCCTGAACCCTGCGACGCGGCGGGCGCGCCGTCAGCCCTGCTAACGGCCGCACGAGACGGCGACGCCGAAAGCAGCCTTCAGACCCCTGCCTACCGGCCGCTCACGCTCGACAGCGACGGTGACGCGGCAAACGCCAATCCTCAAGGACTCGCGGTGGCCCGCTCGGAACCGGCGCCACGGGTTATCGATGAAACCAACGCCTACCTGATCCGCTCACTCATGGCCGACGTCATCACGCGCGGAACGGGTAAGAAGGCATTGGAAATCGGCCGCCGAGACCTGGCCGGAAAGACGGGAACCACCAACGACCAGCGGGACGCCTGGTTCTCAGGCTACAACAACTATCTCGTGACCACGGTCTGGGTGGGTTTCGACAACCACGACAGCCTTGGTCGGGCAGAAGTCGGCGGTCGGGCCGCCCTGCCCATCTGGGTCGAATTCATGGGCGACGCCCTGGAAGGTCTACCCGACGAACCGCCGGTCATGCCTCCGGGTATCGTCCAGGCGCGCATCAGTCCGGAAACGGGTCTGCTCGCGGCACTTGATACCAGGGGCGGAATCATGGAAGTATTCCAGGCAGGGCGTCTTCCTGAGATGGAAGCCACAAAAGGAGCCGACCGGGATGCCACGACGGAAGAAAATCCGTACGACATCTACTGACCGCCGCACCGGCGGCGCCTGGGACTCCCCCGCCGTCAGAAAACTCAACAACATCCGTCGCGAGGTCGCCGTTGAGGCGGCGCGCATCATGGCGACCGAAGGCCAGCGGAACTTCATGACCGCGAAACGCAAGGCGGCGGAGCGAGTCGGTGCCAGCACACGCCTCGTTCTGCCCTCCAACCGCGAGGTCGAGGATGCGCTTCGTGCTTACCAGGGTTTCTACGGCGGCGACAGCCACACCGGTAATCTCCAGTCTATGCGCGAAACCGCCATTGAGGTTATGCGCGGCCTGGATGCCTTCCGGCCGCGGCTCGTCGGCCCCGTTCTCGATGGTACCGCCGACACGCACACGCGGATCTCGCTGCACCTGTTCAACGACCCGCCGGAAAACATTCTGTTCCATCTTGAGGAACGCGGCATCGACTACCACCTGGAACAGCGGCGAATCCGCGGGCACGACGGCACCCACCGGGAGATCCAGCTGCTGGTCACCGAAGTCAACGACCTGACCGTCGAACTGGCCCTCTTTTCACTGATCGATTTGCGCCAGGCGCCGCCGAGCCCCGTTGATGGCAAGCCTCAGAAGAGGGCCAACCTGCCCGAAGTGGAGATTCTGCTGGCTGCGGCTTGAGTTTGTTCTGTTGGGCGGGGTAGGGCGGTGTTCCCCCGGTGCGGGTCTCGCGCCCCTGGCCTTCGGCTTCCCTCGCGGCTCCTTCGCTTGGTGGGACCAGCTCGCACGGTTTCCTTTCGTGGCTCGGGTGATATCACGGCGCTCGCTTCTGGCCGCGTTCGCGGCCAGTCCCAGTCGCTTCGGTTTGCTCGGCAGGGGCTTGATTGAGCCCAAAGCCAAGGGGGCGGCCCACCAACCCCTTCTTTGAGGCAATGGGGCGGCCACCCGGGCCGCCTTTCCAATGGCTTCAGTCAGCGATCAGTGTTTTCGTCTTGGGGGTGCCCGCCGGCCCTTCCGGGGCTGGCCTTACCGGATCAGGACTGAGGAGCTGTGGTATCGGGACGTCGAGGCTTTTCCACCCCTTCGTAAAAGCGGAGCTTCCCTGGGGTGATGACATCCGTCAAAGGGAGAGAGGCGTTTCGCTTCTGAGCTGCCCACGATCCCCGATGAAGGGCTTGGGGGTGCCTGGCTATCGGGGTGCGGGGCCAATCAAGCCCCTGCCGAGCAACCCGCAGCGACTGGGACGAGCTGCCAACGCAGCTCGAAGCGAGCTCCGTGATGAAACACTCATCGGGGAGGGTTACCGTGCGAGCTGGTCCCATAAAGCGCAGGGGCAGCAAGGGCAG
>JBCDHO010000071.1:0-9278 GCA_038749855.1 Pseudomonadota bacterium | reverse complement strand
GACCAGGTAAAGGGTCCGGGTTTCGTCGTTCATGGGTGCCCTGCTTGTGGCGGTTGGGTTGAAATCAATGTCCCGGGCACGTGGCCCTCACGGGGGTTTGCTATGCTTTGGCTACGCACCGAGAGAATACTCAAGGAAAGAGTCGCATGACAGCGCGAAACGTCCGTTCCATGAACCGTGCCCTGCTTTCGCTGATGGTTTGCCTCGGCTCAGGGATTGCCTTCGCTCAAAGCGCCGATGAGGACCTGGCGGCCCCGCCACCCTTACCGCCGATCGATGCGAAGCCGCGGGAGCCCGAGGGCGACGTGCCCATCCCGCCCAAGGTCCAGGATGACCAGTCCCGGGTGGAGCCCACGGTGGAAATCCGCGAGGGCGAGGATGAGAGCATCGTCGAGGAGTACAGCCTCGACGGACGCGTGTATATGGTCAAGATCACGCCGAAGAACGGGTTCCCCTACTACTACCTCGACGACGATGGCGACGGCCAGCTTGAGCTGCGCGAGAGCGACCGGGCCGCCTACCCCGTCAAACCGGTGCACTGGAAGATCGCCGAGTGGTAAAAGCAGACGGCCTTTCCCTGCCCGCCCGCCTTGTCCGCTGGGTAGGCCAGGGCGCCTCCTGGTTCATTCTGTTGATGGTGCTGATCACCTTCGTGGTGGTCCTGCTGCGCTACGGCTTCAACCTGGGCTGGGTCTGGCTGCAGGAGTCCGTGACCTACCTGCATGCGGCCGTGTTCATGCTCGCGGCAGCCTGGACCTGGCAGGACGACGGCCATGTCCGCGTGGACATTCTTTACCGGGGGCGCTCACGTCGACGTAAGGCGTGGGTCAACCTGCTCGGCACCTTGCTATTCCTCGTGCCAGTGAGTGTTTATCTTCTGGTGATCGGCTGGGACTACGTGGCGGCCTCCTGGGCGCTGAAGGAGGGTTCCCGGCAGGCCGGAGGGCTGCCCCTGGTTTACCTGCTCAAGAGCCTGATCCTGGCGCTGCCTCTTCTGCTGCTCGTTCAGGCTGCCTGTTTCCTGCCACGCTACCTGCGTGACATCCGTCGCTCGGCGGACCCCGTCTCGCCGCTGTGACCGTACGGGTCGGTCCTCTGCGCTGACCATGACGCCAGAACGCCGCGATCGCCTCGACAGCGTGCTCAATCGGCGACAGCCGGATCTGACCGTACTGGCGGAGAACCTGTACAAGCCCCGCAACCTGTCCGCCGTGGTGCGCACCTGCGATTCGGTCGGCGTCCCGGAAATCCACGTGGTTCCTGGAAAAGAGAACGTCAGAAAACACTGGCACACGTCCCAGGGCGCGGAAAAGTGGGTTGAGCTCAAGGTGCACGAATCTATCCAGGTCGCCTGCGAGGTGCTGAGAGACCAGGGCTTTCGCATCCTGGCCGCCCACCTGTCGGACGAGGCCGTGGACTACCGCGCGGTCGACTACACCCAGCCAACGGCACTGATGATCGGCACCGAGGCGTTCGGCGTCAGCGACGAGGGCCTGCGCTGGGTGGACGAGGAAATCATCATTCCCATGCTGGGAATGAGCCAGTCCCTGAACGTCTCCGTGGCCACGGCCGTGGTGCTGTTTGAAGCGGTGGCGCAGCGTCAGGCAGCCGGCCTGTATACGCACAGCCGCATGGACCGCGATACTCATGCCCGGCGGCGGTTCGAGTGGCTGCATCCGACCGTCGCCCGCTACTGCCGGGAACGCGGACTGCCCTACCCAGAGCTTGATGAAGCCGGTGAGCTGCTGAGCGACCCGCGGCGCGATTGATGCACCCGGCCGCTAGCCGGCGCGAATTCCTTCCAGCACCGGCTCGATGGCCGGACGATAACCGGTCCAAAGCTTGAAGCTTTCGGCCGCCTGACCCACCAGCATGCCCAGCCCGTCGGCGTAAGGGATGTGTTCTTCGGCCGCCCAGGCAGCCAGCGGTGCGGCGGCTGGCCCGTAGTTCAGGTCATACAGCGCGCCGCCCTCTGAGAGCAGCGACGCGGCGAGCGCCGGCACCCCACCCTCGTGTCCCAGTGACGTGGCATTGAGGACAAGGTCGAAGGATTCCGTGCCCGGTGCATCGAGGCTGCGGGCCGTGACCGGCCCCAGGTCCTGGTGCGCTTCGGCCAGCTGCAGGGCCTTTCCGACGCTGCGATTGGCAATGCAAAGCGTCTGTGGCTTTCCCGCCAGCAGCGCGGCGACCACGCCGGCGGCCGCGCCGCCGGCACCCAGTAGCAGCACGCGCCGCCCTGCCGGGTCGAGTCCAAGGCGCCGGAGATCAGCAACCAGGCCGAGGCCGTCCGTGTTGTCCGCGATCCAGCCCTGCCCGTCCCGGATCAGCGTATTGGCGGCGTTGGCCCGATGGACACGCTTGCTTGTACTGCCCGCCAGGGCAGCGGCCTCGCCCTTCAGGGGTAAGGTAATGTTGCAACCGACGCCGCCGTCATGAGCGAAGCGCGTCAGGGCGGCGTTCAGGGAGCCGGGCTTTGCCTCAATGGCGGTATACACCACCTCGAGCCCCGCTTCTTCGGCGAAGCGTGCGTGGATGCGTGGTGACAGCGAGTGATGCACCGGCTGGCCGAAAACGGCCAGGATGATCATGCGTGATCCCGGAGCCAGGCCGCGGCGCGCAGCGCGAAGTAGGTCAGAATGCCGTCGGCGCCGGCCCGCTTGAAGGCCAGCAGTGATTCCATCATGACGGCATCTTCGTCCAGCCAGCCGTTCATGCCCGCGGCCCGCAGCATCGCGTACTCGCCGGAGACCTGGTAGACAAAGGTCGGCACGCTGAACTCGTCTTTCACCCGTTGGATGATGTCCAGGTAGGGCATACCCGGTTTCACCATGACCATGTCGGCGCCCTCCTGGAGGTCGAGCGAGACTTCATGGAGGGCCTCGTCACCGTTGGCCGGATCCATTTGGTAGGTGTACTTGTTGCCGCCCGCGAGATTGCCGGCCGAACCGACGGCGTCGCGGAAGGGGCCGTAAAAGGACGATGCGTACTTGGCGGAATAGGCGAGGATGCGTGTATTCGCCGCGCCCTGGTCTTCGAGAGCGTCACGGATGGCAGCGATGCGACCATCCATCATGTCCGACGGTGCGACAATGTCGGCGCCCGCCTCGGCGTGCGAGACGGCCTGGCGGACCAGGGCCGCTACGGTCCGGTCGTTGGTCACGTAGCCGTTTTCATCCAGGAGCCCGTCCTGGCCGTGGGTCGTGAAGGGGTCCAGGGCCACGTCCGTGATTACACCGAGCGCTGGAAACTCGGCCTTGAGTGCGCGCACGGCGCGCTGGGCCAGACCCTCCGGGTTCCAGGCTTCTTCGGCGTCCTCGGATTTGGCGCCCAGCGGCGTGACGGGAAACAGCGCCAGCGAGGGTATGGCCAGTTCGACGCACTGTTCTGCTTCGCGCAGCAAGCGGTCGATGCTCAGGCGCTCAACACCGGGCATGGAGTCAACCGTTTCCGAGCGGTCCGTCCCCTCGAGCACGAACACTGGCCAGATCAGGTCATCCGTGCTCAGCCGATGCTCTCGCATCAAGCGTCGGGAAAAGTCATCGGCGCGCATGCGGCGCATGCGGGTGGTGGGAAAGCTCATGGTCTGAGGTCCTCGGTGTCGTTGCTCACGGCGCCAGCCCGTGCGGGACGCATACGTGCCTGCGGTGAGTGTAAACCACGCCTTCAGCGGCTGTCAGTCGTCCAGCCCGTACCACCGGCGCATCACCGCGAGCCACTCGCCAAGTCCCTGGCGGTTCTTGGCGCTGAACACCTGTGCGCTGGCGCCTTCGGGCAGGCGGCGGCGCAGCTTGAGGAGCGCCGACTGCGCCGGCCCGCGCTTGAGCTTGTCTGCCTTGGTGAGCAGCACGTGACAGGGGAGACCGGTTTGCGCGCACCAGTCCAGCATCATCTCGTCGAAGGGCTTGGGCGGGTGGCGGATGTCCACCACCAGCACGACGCCGCGCAGGCTCTCGCGGGTGTCGAAATAGCCCTGCATGACGGTCTGCCAGTGGGCCTTGAGTTCCAGCGGCACCTTCGCGTAGCCATAGCCGGGAAGGTCCGCGAGGCGTCGCTCCTCGTCGACCTGAAAAATCACGATCTGCTGGGTTCGTCCAGGTGTCTTACTGGTGCGCGCGAGGGACTTCTGCCCGGTGAGCACGTTTAGGGCACTGGACTTGCCCGCATTCGAGCGACCGGCGATGGCGACTTCCCAGCCCGTGTCCGCTGGCAGCTGACGCAGATAATGCGCTGCCAACACGTACTCGGTCTGGCGAAAGGGATTATCGGCGTCGCTGGGTGTGTTCATGGTGCGGATTGTTCGTTGCGCCGGAAGCGGCGATAATAACGGAACAAGAGATTCAGGCGACATTCACAATAGGGATTGCATAATCCTTGTCGCTCTAACATGGCACACATAAAGTTCAATCCCGACTCCGGGAATGGAGTTCCACAATGAAAAGAACGCTCGGCATCGCTGCCGGACTTTTGCTGTTCGCATCCAACGTGGCCGTCGCGGAAGGCGATCCGGCTGCCGGTGAAGCCAAATCCGCCGTGTGCGCAGCCTGTCACGGCACGGACGGTAACAGCGTGGTCAACATGTGGCCGAAAATCGCTGGCCAGCACGAAGCCTACCTGGTGCGGCACATCGAACTGATCCGGTCCAACGACCGGCCCGTGCCGGAGATGTATGCGATCGCACAGGGTCTGTCGGATCAGGACATCAAGGACCTTTCGGCGTACTACGCGGCTCAGACCATGAGCCCGGGCGCCGCGGACGAGTCCCTGGTCGATCTGGGTGAAGCCATCTACCGCGCCGGTAACGCGGAGTCAGGTGTTCCTGCCTGCGCTGCCTGTCACGGCCCGACCGGCTCCGGAAATCCGCTCGTTGGCTACCCCTGGGTGGCTGGCCAGCACGCGACCTACACCACCAGCATGCTCAACAAGTACCGTGATGGCACGGTGTGGGGTGAGGGCGATGCCAACAGCGCGGTCATGGTCGGCGTGGCGAAGGAACTCACCGACGAAGAGATCGCTGCCGTGTCCAGCTACATTGAAGGGCTGTACCGCGAAAAATAAGCGCGGGCATACACCCTCGGGAACCCGAAGGACCTGCTGTGGTCCCTAGGGGTATCCAGAAGGAGACAGACAATGAAAAAGCTCATGCTTGCCGTGGCCCTGCTCGCGACCTCAGGGGTTGCCCTTGCGCAGGACACCGTCGGCCAGTTTCAGGAAGGTGTGCACTTCTTCAAGATTGACCCGCCGCTCAGTGGGCAGCCCGTGGATGGGGTGCAGGTGACCGAGGTATTTTCCTACCTGTGCAACCACTGCAACACCTTCGAGCCCTACATGCAGTCCTGGAAGGACCGGAAGCCAGAAGGCGTCATGTTTTCCCGCATTCCAGTGGAATTCGGACGAGCCATCTGGAGCCTGTACGCCAGGGCCTACGTGACGGCCGATCTGCTTGGTGTCGCTGAGGAAGCGCACGTGGCGATGATGGACGCTATCTGGAAAGACCGGCAGCAGATGCGCAGCATGGAGGAGATCGCCGTCTTCTACGCTGACTACGGTGTGGATCCCGAGAAGTTTGTTGCCACGAGCAAGTCCTTTGCGGTCGATATGCGCATGAAAAACGAGCAAAGGGCCGTGCGCGATGCCGGTGTCGGCGGTACACCGGCGATGATCGTGGGGGGCAAATACCGGATCGCAGCCCGTGGCGCCGTCAACAACTACGATTTACTGCTGCAGATCGTCGATGCCCTCGTGGCACAGATCAAAGCCGACGAAATGGCTGCCGCTGACCCGACAGCCGATTCGAAGGCCGACACAGCGGTCGCGACGCGCTGACCACCTTGCCGGGCCTGGCGCCTAGAACGCCTGCCAGGCGATGCGCCCGGCCACCAGGAGCAGGAAGACACCGAAAGCCCGCCGCACTCGTTGCGGCGGGCTTTTGTGTACGGCCCAGGCGCCCACGGGTGCGGCCAGGACGCTGAACACCGCAATACCGACAGCCGCCCCGAGGTGCACATAGCCCAGCGTGCCCGGTCCAAGGTCCTCTCCCCAGCCCGTCAGCATGAAACCGGCAGCCCCTGCCAGGGCGATGGGATAGCCGCCGGCCGCCGCCGTGGCAACGGCCTGCTGGGCGCGGATGCCGTGCCACATGAGCCAGGGCGCGGTTATGCTGCCGCCTCCGATTCCCACCAGGCTGGAAACGGCCCCGATGGTGCTGCCGGCCAGCGTGCCACGGCCAAAGCCGGGCGCCGGCAGGTCCCGTTCCTCCGCGGTGAACAGCAGCAGCTGAAGCCCCGCCAGGAAGGCGACCAGGGCAACCACCAGCATCAGGGTGCGCGAGTCGACGAAGTCGGCGATCCAGGCGCCCAGCAGCGCCCCGCCGAGCAGGCCACCTGCCAGGCGAAGAAAGATGTCCCAACGCACGGCGGCGCGCCGATGGTGCGCCACGATGGAGCTCAGGGAGGTGGCGAGCATGGTGGCCAGTGAGGTGCCCACAGCGAGGTGGGCCGCCGCCGGCGCCGTAGCCGGATCCCGCGAGAAAAGCCACAGCAGCGCCGGTACCACGACAAAACCTCCACCAATGCCAAGGTACCCTGCGGCAAGGCCGGCAACGAGTCCGACCAGGGCGAATTCCCAGATCATCATGGCTTCAGGATTTCGCCTGCATCACGTTGTCGAAACGCGGTTGCCGGAGTACGAGCTTTTGCATAGGGTGAATTCATGATTCGGGGCGTGGGGATGAGCATAGCGCAAGCCATGATCGTGGCTGCCTGCCCCGCGCTTGCCACGCTGCTGCTTTCTGCCCTCCTGCTTTTCTCCCCTGCCGCGGCCCAGTCGAGCCCCCAGGCGGATGCCGATGCCCAGGCACGCGCCCTGTTTGAGGAGGCCTGGAGTTCGGCGGCGCGGGGTTCGCGGGACCGCTTCGAGGAACTGGGGCCGGCGCTACAAGGCTACGTGCTCTATCCCTATTGGCAGTACGAGGACTATCGCCATCGGCGCAGCCAGGTGCCGCCCGGTGAAATGGCTGCCTTCCTGGATGCGCATCCGGACTGGGCCTTTACGGCGGGGCTGCGCACTGCCTGGCTCAGGACCCTCGGCAGAAACCGGCAATGGCAGGCGCTGGCCCAGTACGGCGCTGGTTCCCAGAATACGGAGGTGCGCTGCTACCACGCGCGGGCGCGGCTGGCGACCGGCGATACGGAAGGGCTCGAGGCGGAAGCACTCGCACTGTGGACCGTTGGCCGCAGCCAGCCCGATGCCTGTGACCCCCTGTTTAAATGGCTGATCGACCAGGGGGGTGTCACCTCCGAGGCGGCCTGGGAACGCGTTCGACTTGCCATGCTGGCCGGCAACGCCCGGCTCACAATTTACCTCGCGCGCTTTCTCAGTGCCCCGGACCGCACCTGGCTGGAACGCTGGCAGCGGCTGGACCGGGACCGCTATCGTCGCCTGGACCGGGCCCTGGCGTGGCGGGACAGTGAGCGCACACGAATGATCGCCGACGCCGCCCAGCGCCGCTTAACCCGCCTGGACCCCGCGCGCGCCATGGCCCTGTTTCCGGCACTGGCGGATCACTTCAGCTGGACCGACGAGGTCCAAGGCGATCTCGCACGGGAAACCGCCCTGTGGGCAGCGGTAGGTCTCGAGGACGGAGCGGTCCCCTTCATGCAGCAGGTACCCGTCGCCGCGCGGGACGAACAGCTCCACGAGTGGTGGGCCCGGGCTGCCATGGCGGACAACGACTGGCCGCAGGTGCTGACGGCCATCGATGGGCTGCCCCCGGATGCGGCTGACGACGAACGCTGGCGCTATTGGAAAGCGCGCGCTTTGCTGGAAACCGGTGAAGGCGATGCGGGTGTGGCGTTGCTTGACGTGCTGGCGACGCGAACCACCTACCACGGGTTTCTCGCTGCCGACGCGCTGAAGCTTCCCTACACGATCTGCCCGCTGGAGCCACCGGTCAGCGAGAGCGCCGTCGATTCGCTGGCGGAAAGTGAACCCTTTCATCGATCGCTCGAACTGCATCGGTCCGGGCTCGATAACTGGGCGGCGGCCGAATGGGCCATCGCTTCGAGCGCCCTTCCGACCGAGCAGTTGAAGGTGGCGGCAGGCCTGGCACGCCGTGAGGGCTGGCACGACCGGGTGATCTATGCGCTGGGGGACAGCGGAGAACTGCGCTTCTATGACTGGCGCTTTCCCATCCTGCACACGGAGTCAATCATGGGCGCCGCGGGCCGCCATGATCTCGATCCGGCCTGGGTGCTGGCCATCATGCGCTCCGAGAGCGCCATGGTAGAAACCGCCCGCTCACCTGCGGGTGCCCTTGGCCTGATGCAAGTGACGCCTGCCACGGCAAAAACCCTCTCACGACGGCACGGTATCCCCTATCGCGCCTCGAGTCAGCTGCTCCAGGGCGACGTCAACATTCGCTTTGGCACGACCTACCTGCGCGACCTGCTCGATGACCACGAACAAAACCCGGTGCTGGTCTCCGGCGCATACAACGCGGGTCCAAATGCGGTTCGGCGCTGGCTGGGGAACCGTTCGCTGGACGATGCGGCCCAGTGGATCGAGACGCTGCCTTATTACGAGACCCGGGACTACATTCCCCGGGTGCTGACCTTTGCCACCCTCTACGACTGGCGCCTGCAGAACCCGGTGCGCCGGCTGTCTGGCCGTATGCCCGGTATCGAATCCGGTACACTGAACGGCGACGGCTTCACGGAGGTCGTGTGTCGGCCAGAGCCGCCGGCGGTTGCCGCCCAGGGGTCATTCCCCGGCGGATTCTGAGCCAAGCAGCAGAGACCGGAGCCATGAAACTCGTCACCATTGGCGGCAGCGGATTCCTCGGCCATCACGTGGCACGCGCCTTCGCGCGTGCGGGCCACGAGAGTGTCGTGCTGACGCGTCAGCCCGCACCGCTTGGCAACTTTCGATTGATTCCCGGAGTCAGTGTCGTGGGCGCGGACGTCTACGACCAGGCCACCCTGGTTGAACACCTCAGGGACGCCGACGCTGCGGTGAGCATGGCGGGAATCCTCAACGAGTCGGGCCGGGACGGCTCCGGCTTTATGCGCGTCCACCGGGACCTTGTCGCAACGCTCGTGGCGGCCGGTAAGGCCGCCGGAGTCGGTCGACTGCTTCACGTCAGCGCCCTGGGCGCCGGCGCCGGTGACAGCCATTACCAGAAGAGCAAGGGCGCGGCCGAAGCGCTCCTGGCCGAGAGTGGTCTGGACGTTACCGTATTCCAGCCGTCGGTGATCTTCGGCAACGGCGACAGCTTCTTTAAT
>JBCDHO010000070.1:0-9335 GCA_038749855.1 Pseudomonadota bacterium | reverse complement strand
ACAAGATCGACCTGCCGTCGGCCGAGCCGGAGAAGGTCAAGCATGAGATCGAGGACATCATCGGCATCGAGGCTCAGGATGCGCTGGCAGTCAGCGCCAAGACCGGCGCAGGTGTGCCTGAGGTGCTCGAGGAGCTGGTAGAAAAGATACCGGCACCGACCGGGAATCCGGACGCGCCTCTGAAGGCGCTGATTATCGACAGCTGGTTCGACAACTACTTGGGAATCATCTCTCTGGTGCGGGTGGTGGACGGGCGCGTCAATCGTCGCGAGAAGATCAAGCTGATGTCCACGGGCGACACGCACCAGGTCGAGCAGCTCGGTGTGTTTACCCCCAAGCGCGAGATCCGAGACGGCCTGGCCTGCGGCGAAGTGGGCTTTCTCGTGGCCGGGATCAAGGACGTACACGGCGCGCCGGTTGGCGACACGATCACGGGCATGGCCAACCCTGCGGAAGCACCCTTGCCGGGCTTTCAGGCCATGCAGCCACGGGTGTTCGCCGGTCTGTTCCCCACCGATTCAGACGATTTCGCCGATTTGCGTGAGGCGCTGGAGAAGCTTCGCCTGAACGATGCAGCGCTGCATTTCGAGCCGGAAACCTCCGAGGCCCTGGGTTTCGGGTTTCGCTGCGGTTTTTTGGGTCTTTTGCACATGGACATCATTCAGGAGCGGCTTGAGCGGGAATACGGGGTCGAACTGGTGACCACTGCGCCTACCGTGATCTACGAGATCAAGATGAGCGACGGTGAGGTCCTTGAGCTTGAAAACCCCGCTGATTTGCCGCCCGTCAACACGATCGATGAGATTCGTGAACCCATCATCGAGGCCAATATCCTGGTGCCACAGGATCATGTGGGTGCGGTGATCGGTCTGTGCGAAGAGAAACGCGGCCGTCAGCAGGGGATGCAGTACCTCGGTGGCCAGGTGACAGTTCGCTATGAGCTGCCCATGTCAGAGGTTGTGCTCGATTTCTTTGACCGCCTGAAGTCCGTGAGCCGGGGCTACGCGTCCTTTGATTATCATTTCCTGCGCTACGAGGCCGGGCCTTTCGTGCGGGTAGACCTGCTGATCAATAGCGAACGGGTGGATGCGCTGTCTGTCATTCTGCACCGCAACGACGCCCAGCGTCGGGGTCGTGAACTGGCCGAGCGCATGCGCGAACTCATACCGCGACAGATGTTCGACGTGGCAATCCAGGCGGCGCTGGGCGGGCAGATCATTGCCCGATCCACGGTCAAGGCCCTGCGCAAGAACGTCACCGCAAAGTGTTACGGTGGAGACGTGACTCGCAAGCGCAAGTTGCTGGAAAAGCAAAAGGCGGGTAAAAAGCGCATGAAGCAAGTGGGGCGCGTTGAAATCCCGCAGGAAGCATTTCTCGCGGTGTTGCAACAGGACAAAAAATAGCATGGGGAATGCGGCGTGAGTGCCGTGAACTGTCACCGCTTGGCGCCAGCGGTGAAGACACATAACAACAGGCACAGTCCATGAATTTTGATTTCGCCCTCATACTCGTCATCCTGACGCTGCTGACCGGTCTGATCTGGGCCTTTGACAGCCTGTTCCTGAAACGCTCGCGCCGTGATCGGCTCGCTGCGGCAGGGGAGGATCCAGCGCGTGAACCGGTCGCGGTTGAATACTCCCGGTCCCTGTTTCCGGTCCTGTTCATCGTGCTGCTCTTCCGGTCCTTCCTGTTCGAACCCTTTAAGATTCCTTCCGGCTCGATGATTCCGACCCTGCTGATCGGCGATTTCATCGTCGTGAACAAGTATTCCTACGGCCTCCGTTTGCCGGTGTTAAACACGAAATTTGTCGATCTGGGCGAACCGGAGCGGGGTGATGTGGTGGTGTTTCGCTATCCGGTGGACCCGTCCGTGAACTTCATCAAGCGCGTGATCGGGTTGCCCGGCGATGCCGTGACCTATCGTGACAAGCGGTTTTTCATCAATGGCGAGCCGGTGGAGGTGCAGGGTGGCGCCGCCTTTCAGTCAACGGATGTGAAGTGCTCCACGCCGCGCAGCGATGCGGTCCGCTTCCGCGAGGATCTGGGGCCGACGCGTCATGATTTCCTTGTCCATGAAAACGTTCGCGGACGAAATGGCCAGTGGCAGGTGCCGGAAGGACACTATTTCATGGTGGGCGATAATCGGGATCGCAGCAATGATTCGCGCGAGTGGGGCTTCGTTCCCGAAGAAAACCTGGTCGGCCGAGCCGTGGGCATCTGGTTAAACCTGGATGTGAACAAGGGCTGCGCCGATTGGGGCAGGGTTGGTCAAGGGATCGAATAGTCCGGGTCGAAAGGCCGAACGGTGGAGAAACGCCTTCGGCGGGTATCATCCTGAGCCGTGCTGGTTTATCATGCACTTACGTACAAGCATTGAGATGGGGCATCATGAACTTTAAACGACAAGAAGGCATGAGTCTTGTGGGGTTTCTGCTTGTGCTGACCATGGTGATATTTTTCGCCTACCTGGCCATGCGCATTACCCCGATCTACATTGAGTTCTATTCCGTCAGGCAGGCCATGAATGGCGTGGCGAAGGAGCCGGGTAGCGCCAACTTTTCGCCCTTCGATGTGAAGGATAAAATGCTCAGTCGCCTATACATCAGCTACTCGGACGGCAATGTGACGCGCGAGAACATCAAGGTGGTCCGCAACAACGGTGTCTGGATGGTCGTTCAGTACGACGTTCGAAAGCCGGTCATGGGCAACCTGGACGTGATCGCCTCCTTTGACGAACGGATCATGCTGGGTCAGTAGACCCTGCCTCGCCGGTCCGGCCGGCGCGAACCCACGATCCTGTTGCGTTCCGCCGGCAGCGTCTGTCAGCGCACAAGCTCCCTTGCATCGAATGGCCCCAGTAAAGCCTGCTGTTGATCAACTCCCGGGAATCGACTACCGGTTCAGCGAGCCGGTCCTGCTCGACGAAGCCTTGACCCATCGCTCCCTGGCCACGCGCAACAACGAGCGTCTCGAGTTTCTCGGCGACGCTATACTCAACTTCGTAATCGCCGCCCGGCTCTACGACCGGCGACCGGACGACAACGAAGGTTCTCTAAGTCGTCTTCGTTCCCGCGTTGTTCGCGGCGAGACCCTCGCGCGTGTTGCCCGGCGCCTCGCGCTCAGTGACCACCTGCGCATGGGTGAGAGCGAGTTGAAATCGGGTGGTTTTCTTCGTGATTCGGTCCTGGCTGACACGCTTGAGGCGGTGCTCGGCGCGGTTTATCTCGATGGGGGCTTCGTTGCTGCGGAAAACGTCATCCTGACGCTGTTTCACGATGAAATCGAGGGGCTGCCCGACGCGGAAGATCTCAAGGACCCGAAAACCCGGCTGCAGGAATGGTTGCAGGCACGCGCTTTCCCCTTGCCGGTCTATGAACTCGTTGCCGAGGAAGGCGCAGAACATGCCAAGCGTTTCACTGTCCGTTGCCGCCTCGTAGAACCTGCCTTCGAGGCAGAGGCCACCGGGACCAGTCGTCGGAAGGCCGAACAGGCCGCTGCACAACAGGTTTTGGCCGCCCAGGAGTCCACCGCGCCATGAGTAGCCCCGTGCCCCCGGACGAATTTCGCTTTGGTTACGTGGCGCTGATCGGCCGGCCCAACGTAGGGAAGTCGACCCTGATGAATGGCATCCTTGGCTACAAGGTGTCGATCGTTACCTACAAGCCCCAGACCACCCGCCAGCGGGTGGCGGGCATCAAGACCACGGCGCAGGGCCAGGTTGTCTACCTGGATACGCCCGGCATCCATGCCTCCGCCGGTCGCGCGCTGAACCGGTATATGAACCGGGTTGCCAAGGCGACGTTCCGCGATGTGGAGCTCATTCTATTTCTGCTCGAGGCCGGCCGCTTCACCCGCCAGGACCGGAAAATCCTCCGCTTGCTGGCACAGGTCGACGTTCCCGTATTCCTGGTGGTCAACAAGGTCGACACGATCGACCGCAAGGAAGATCTGCTGGCCTACCTGGCCGAGGTCAGCGAGGCCCATGCATTTGCCGAGGTGTTTCTTGTTTCCGCGCTCAAGGGTGACGGAATCGACGATCTCGAAGCGGCAATTCTCGATACGCTGCCGTTCTCCATGCCTTACTACGACGAAGACCAGATGACCGACCGCAGCGAGCGTTTCCTCGCCGCGGAGTTTCTCCGCGAGGCATTGACCCTGCGGCTTCACCAGGAACTGCCCTACAGCCTGACCGTGCAAATCGAAAGCTTTCAGCGGCAGAAGGGAGTGGTTCGAATTCACGCCATCATCTGGGTGGAGCGCGACAGCCAGAAGCAGATCGTTATTGGCAAGGGCGGCCAGGCACTCAAGCAGGTTGGCCGCGAGGCGCGCCGGGCCATGGAGGCGCTGTTCGGGGAGAAGGTGTATCTCGAGACCTGGGTCAAGGTTTCAAAGGACTGGTCCCGGGACGAAAAGATGCTGGAGCGCATGGGCTTCGACGATTGAGCGCATGGCGGCCATTCAGAACCAGCCGGCCTGGGTGCTGCACGCCCGGCCCTTCCGAGAAAGCAGCCAGCTGCTGGAACTGCTGACGCGAGACTACGGCCGCGTGGGTGCCGTGGCTCGGGGGGCGCGCGGGACCCGGTCGCGCTGGCGCGGCATGCTGCAGCCATTTCGTCCGCTTCTCGTCAGCTATACGCGCCGTTCCGATCTTGGCACCCTGACCGGCGCGGAGCAGGTGGCGGCGCCGCCCGCCCTGGTGGGCGAGGCGCTCTACTGCGGCCTCTACGTGAATGAGCTGACCCTGCGCCTGCTCATGCGGCATGACCCCCAGCCGGAGGCTTTCGAGCAGTACCGGGCGACCGTTATGGACCTGGCGGCGGGCAGCGATGTACAGCCGGTGCTGCGTCATTTTGAAAAGCAGCTCTTGGATGCCACGGGCTTTGGCCTGATATTGGACCGTGAGGCGGGTGGGTCGAATGTCATCAACCCTGAAGCCCGCTATGACTATCAACCGGAACGTGGTCCCGTCCGCGTGGCAACGCATGCGCCGGAGCGTCCTGGCATCGTGCGCGGCAGTGCGCTTTTGGCATTGGACGCCGGGGAACTGGCTCTCGAGGATCGGGTGCCGGTCCGGCACATGATGCGGCGCGTCATCCGTCATCATCTGGGTGAGAAGCCCCTGGCCAGCGAGGCGCTCTACCGCGCCATGCGCACGGGCCGTCCGGCAGGGTCTGCCGGTGGGGCCGATAAGGAAAAACATGACTGAACACACCGACAAGGCCCTGCTGCTGGGCGTCAATATTGACCATGTCGCTACCATTCGCCAGGCAAGGGGTACCGACTATCCCTCCGTGCTCGACGCGGCCGCTATTGCCGAGGAGGCAGGCGCTGATGCCATCACCGTGCATCTGCGCGAGGATCGACGGCATATCCAGGACGACGAGGTGCAGGCGCTGTGTCGCCAGGTGTCGACCCGTGTGAACCTCGAGATGGCTGTCACCGACGAAATGCTCGCGATTGCGGAGCACAATCGCCCGGCCGATGTCTGTCTTGTCCCGGAGAAGCGCCAGGAGCTGACAACGGAGGGCGGTCTCGATGTGATCGCCCATTTCCCCACGGTTCGTGCTGCCTGTGCACGACTTCGTGACGCCGGCATCCGGGTGTCCCTCTTCATCGATCCGGATCCGGCGCAGCTCCAGGCGGCTGCAGACTGCGGCGCGCCCGTTGTCGAGCTTCATACGGGCACCTACGCGGAGGTCGAGGGTGACGCCCGGGAGCGCGAAGTCCAGCGACTTCGCCGTGCTTCCGAAATCGGCGAGGACCTTGGCGTGCAGGTCAACGCGGGCCACGGATTGCATTATCAGAACATTGCTCCGATCGTGGACATTCCCCAGCTTGTGGAACTCAATATCGGTCATGCGATCGTCGCGCGTGCGTTGTTCGTCGGGCTGGGCCAGGCAGTGCGCGAAATGCGCACGCTGATGCTGCGTTAATCCCCTTGCTGATGCGCTTTGAAGGGTCACAGCGCTGATGGCCCGCCGACGCTTGCCGAGCGAGCCGTTCGAGGTTCAGATCGAGGGGCTCGACGCGCACGCAGCCGGCCTGACGGAACATGATGGTCGCCCGCTCAGGGTCTGGGATGCGCTGCCGGATGAACGGGTCCGAGCGCGCTACCTGTTTGGCCGCCGGTTCCGGGGCCAGGGCCAAACGCTCGAAGTGCTGGCCGCATCCCCGGACCGGGTGTTCCCACCCTGCGCTTTTTACGGCACCTGCAGCGCCTGCAGCCTGCAGCATATGGCCAACGACAGGCAGCTGGATTTTAAACAGGCGAGGCTCCTCGCTCTTCTGAACAGAGAGGGTGGTTTGGTGCCCGAGCACGTGCTGCCGCCGCTCCAGGCCAGCCGCTGGCAGTACCGGCGCAAGGCACGGCTCTCCGTCCGCTGGGTCCCGCGCAAGGAGCGCGTGCTGGTGGGTTTTCGGGAGCGTGACGGTCGTTTTGTCACCGATATGGATGCCTGCCAGACCCTGCATCCCTATGTTGCTGAAGCGCTGCCTGCGCTGTCGGAATTGCTGCATGGCCTGGATGCACGCGCCACGATTCCCCAGCTGGAGGCCAGCTGCGGCGATGAGAGCGCAGCCCTGGTGGTGCGTCACCTCGAGGCCCTAAGCGAAGCGGACGAGCAGCGGCTCGCGTCCTTTGAGCGCACATCTGGTCTTCGCCTTTACCTGCAGCCCAAGGGCCCGGATACGGTACAGCCGCTGACCCCTGGCCCCTCGCGATTGAACTACCGGCTCGATGCGGAGGATTTGACCTATACCTTCGAGCCCCTGGATTTCGTCCAGGTGAATGCAGCGCTCAATGCGGCGATGGTTGCGCAGGCCATGGACCTGCTTCAGCCGCAAGCCACGGACCACGTGCTGGACCTCTTCTGCGGACTCGGTAATTTCACCTTGCCCCTGGCGCGACGCAGCGCGAGCGTTCTTGGGCTCGAGGGCTCGTCCACCCTGGTCGGACGAGCGCAGGCCAATGCTCAGGCCAACGGCCTCGCTAACGCTCGCTTCAGTGCCGTGGATCTCTACGGCGCGCTTCCGCCGGAAGCCTGGCCGGCGCAATCGGTTGACCTGATCCTCCTTGATCCCCCGCGGTCCGGTGCCGGACCACTCATCGCGAACATGGCGGCCACGGGGGCGCGCGCGATCCTGTATGTTTCCTGCAATCCCGAGACGCTCGCCAGCGATGCGTCGGCCCTCGTCCGCGACCATGGCTACCGGCTGGACGCGGCGGGTGCCATGGATATGTTTCCGCAGACAGCGCACATCGAAGCCATGGCGCTGTTCGTGCGAGCGTAAGCTTGAGATTCCAAACCGACTAATCCCTGGAGACCGAACAAAAGGAACCACTGGATGGCCCTGGAAATCGAACGCAAGTTCCTGCCTCGCGACGAGCGCTGGCGCGCCGAGGTGGAACGCTCGACACCCATGAAGCAGGCGTACCTGGGCGGGGACGGCGTCTCGATTCGCGTGCGCCTGGCGGGTGATGAAGCCACCATCAACATCAAGCAGCTGCGGCTTGGCCGTCAGCGGGAGGAGTTCGAATACCCCGTGCCCCTGGAAGATGGCCTGCGTCTTTACGCATTGGCGGGCGGTGGGAAAGTCGCCAAGACGCGACACTACGTGCGCCACGGTGGACTGCTTTGGGAGATCGATGAATTCGAGGAACGCAATGCCGGTCTCGTGGTCGCCGAGGTGGAACTGGAGGCGGTCGACCAGGAGGTGGCACTTCCTGCCTGGATCGGCGAAGAGGTGACGGATGTGGATCGCTACTACAACATCGCGCTGGCCCTGGAACCATTTGATGGTTGGGAAGTGAAATGAGCGGGTCGGCGAAGGCGTCACGGCCTGGCCCGGTGCTGATCGGCATTGAAGGCCTCGAGCTGACGGACCGCGAGCGGGACTGGTTAACCAGCCCGTTGGTGGGCGGTGTCGTGCTCTTCACCCGCAACTACCACAACCCGGCGCAGCTGAATCTGCTGACCACATCGATCCGCTCCGCCGCGCCGGCGCCCATGTTGGTCTGCGTTGATCATGAAGGGGGGCGGGTTCAGCGCTTTCGGTCAGGCTTTACCCGTCTCCCACCCCTGGCGGTGCTCGGGCGTCTCCATGCGGATTCGCCTCAGGTGGCGTGCGATTTTGCCTATCGGCATGGCCGCGTCATGGCCACGGAGCTGCTCGTGGCCGGTGTGGATCACAGCTTTGCACCGGTGCTCGATCTTGACATTGAAAGCTGCGTCATCGGTGACCGCTCCATTGCGGCGGACGCCGGGGTCGTGATCGACGTGGCCCGCCATTACTGTGCGGGCATGCATGACGCCGGCATGAAAACCTGTGGCAAGCACTTTCCCGGCCATGGGTCGGTCCTCGCCGATTCCCATACGGACGACGTCATCGACGAGCGATCACTCGCTGCGATCCGTAGCACCGACCTCCGGCCGTTCGAAGCACTCCTGCCGGTACTCGATGCGCTGATGATGGCCCATGTGGTTTACCCGGACCTCGACTCGGCGCCCGCGGGCTACTCGAGCCCATGGATCGAGGGGGTTCTGCGGCAGGAACTGGGCTACCGGGGGGTCGTGTTTTCGGACGACCTCGGCATGCATGCGGCCGGGTACGCTGGTAAGCTGGCCGACCGCGCGCAGCGCTCTCTGGATGCCGGCTGCAACGCGGTACTTGTGTGTCAGCCTGATGACGTGGCGGAGCTGCTCGAAAGCTGGTCACCGGAATCCACCGTCGATGGCAGCGCGTTGCAGCGCCTTGCTGGTCGAAACACGGTTACCCGGGAAGAACTTGCCAGCGTCAGCGAATGGCGACACTGGCAAAAATCGCTCGAAGAACTGGAGCAATCGAAATGGGCCTAGCGGATGCGTCCGGTCACCCGGATCCCCAGTCGCTGCTGGACAACTCAGAACTGATTTTTGGTCGCGAAGCGGTTGACGATGCGCTGGACCGTATGGCGGCCGACATCAACGCGCATTACGACGGCCAGCCGATCGTCCTGATGGGTGTGATGACAGGTGCCATTCTTCCCATGGCGTGGTTGGCTGTGCGCCTGAAAATGCCGATGATCATGGATTTTGTCCATGCCACGCGCTACAAGGGCGGGCTCCACGGCCATGAGCTCGAATACCGCGTTCCTCCGCGCCTGGATCTCGAAGCTAAGCACGTGCTGGTCATTGACGATATTTTTGACGAGGGCAATACGCTCGCGGCCATCAAGGGCTCCGTGGAGAAGCGGAAAGCCGCCAGCGTCAAGCTTGCCGCGCTCGTGCGCAAGGACCACGACCGGGGGTTGCCTCGGGACTACGTGGACTTTTTCGGCCTCGACGTGCCGGATGTTT
>JBCDHO010000069.1:0-9344 GCA_038749855.1 Pseudomonadota bacterium | reverse complement strand
GGCGTGTTCAGAACCTGCAGCAAGCAGCACGATGACGCGCGTATCGGTCATCGTGCGTGCTGTACTACTCGCAGCTGCGATCCTGGCCTGCACCACTGGCGCGCTGGCAGCGACGCCCCCGAACGTCCTCCTGATCTACGTCGATGACCTCGGCTACGGTGACCTCGGCAGCTACGGGCACCCGGTGATCCGCACGCCCGTTCTGGATGAGCTGGCAAGCCAGGGCGCTCGGCTGACCCAGTACTACGCACCGTCTGCGCTGTGCTCACCATCGCGGGCTGGACTACTCACCGGCCGCATTCCAGCACGCACTGGCATTTACTCCTGGATTCCTCCGGACTCGGGCATCTATCTGCAGACCAGCGAACACACGCTTGCAGAGATGCTGCGCGAGCACGGCTATGAGACCGCGCTCGTCGGCAAGTGGCACCTGAACTCAGGGCTGGGGCGCACCGATGAACCACAGCCACAGGATCATGGCTTCGAGAGCTTCTACGGCCACAACGCTTATCAGATCCCGACCAACCGCAACCCCACCAACATTTACCGAAACCGCGAGGCGCTGCCAGAGCAACCGGGGTATACCGCACAGCTTTACGTGGATGAAGCGCTCGCCTGGCTGGCCGGCCGCGCCAGCGCGCAGCCCTTCTTCCTGATGCTGAGCATGGCCGAGCCGCACACCACCATCGAGAACCCGCCCGCCTGGAACGCGATGTATCGCAGCTACACCCGCGGCCCCATCGTGCCGATCCCCTCCGGTGGCACAAAGCCGCCTTGGGGCAAGCTCACGCCGCGCGGCCCCGGGGAGTACTACGCCAACATCAGCTACATGGACGCGCAGCTCGGTCGCCTGCTGGCCTGGCTGCGCCGCAGCGGCAAGGATCGCAATACGCTCGTGATTTTTGCCAGTGACAATGGCCCGGTCACCTCGCGCTGGCAGGCCTGGCACGAGGTGAATGCCCACGGCAGCACCGGCGGTCTGCGCGGCCGCAAACACTACCTGCACGAGGGCGGCATCCGCGTCCCGGCCATCGTGCGGCTACCCGGTGTCATCGAGCCAGGGCGCGAGGTCGATACGCCCATCACCGGCCTGGACTGGCTGCCGACCATCGCCGCCCTCGCCGGTGTCGCGCCCGCAGCAGAACAGCAGCTCGATGGTGACGATGTGCTGCCCGCCCTGACCGGTCGTCGATTGCGCGAGCGAACGCTGTTCTGGGCGATGACCGGCCGCAGCGAGCTGCGCTACGCCGTCCGTCGCGGTCACTGGAAGCTGCTACTGGATGCCGCCGGAGAACCGCGCGAATTGTATGACCTGAAGGCGGATCACCTCGAGCTCAATAACCGGCTCCGCGATCAGCCTGCGCAGGCCGCACGGCTACGCAGACACTTCGAACAAATCCACAGAAGCCTGCCCACCGGCGCCCAGGCCTTCGAAGAGAGCTGATCCCCGTTTGCGGCGGGACTACCAGTCCTGCAGCAGCGCCGGCTCCGCCAGCAGGCTCATGCGTTCATTGACCGGGTAACGCACGGGCCAAAGCCCCTCCCCGCGCAGCGCACCGCTGCGGATCTGCTCCAGCACCTGCTGAAGAACCAGCAGATCCTCTCGCTCGAGCCGGGGCGGGCCCGGTGGCTGGGCGCGGTGAGCACCGTAATAGGCGGTCGGTCTCGCGGTGTCTTCCAGCAGGGTCCGGGCGCCCTCGAGATAGTCCTTCAGACTCGCGCCAGGCGTAAAGGCATAGAGATCACCTTCATACACAAAGTCGCCGGTAAACAGCAGGTTACTGCGCTCATCAAACACCGATATGGATTCTTTCGAGTGGCCGGGCGTGTGGAGCACCCGCACCCTCCGCCCACCCAGATCCACACTCGTACCCGGTGCCAGCCACTCGTCGACCTCCCAGCTCGGAACCTCGAAGCCTTCTGCTGAACCCAGGTGCTCCAGCGCCGTTAAGGACAAACGGTTGCCCTGGGCGCGCGCCCGCAGGTGCGGCAGATCGACGACCGCACGCTGGGCAAAGTCGAGCCCGTTCCCGACATGGTCATAGTGAAAATGCGAGGGCAGGAACAACACCGGCAGTTCCGTGAGCGTCGCCACCACCGCTCGGATATCTCTTAGCCCCGGGCCTGCGTCGAACAGCAGCGCGCGCTGCGACCCTAAGAGCAGGTAACTGTAGTTCTGCTGCGGGTAGCGTGGCTCACCGATAGCAAAGGTGCCCGGCGCCAGCGCATCGATGGTGAAGTAGTCATCGTGCCAGCGGGTCTGCGGCAGCTCGGTGGTCGCCGGCAACAGTGGCGGCGGCGCACCGCCCGCGATCGTAGCGACCTGGAGTAACAGAGTGTCTCGAAACAGGATCGCAGCACTGAGCGCGATCAGCACCAGCAGCAGGATTGAAATCAGCCATCGCATCATAGCGGCCAGTCTACGTCACGCTGCGGTATGGTGTCGGCTTCCCAGGGAGGAAGCGCATGAGCATTCTTGATCAGTTTCGCCTCGACGGACAGGTCTGCGTGGTCACCGGTGGCGGCCGCGGTATCGGCGAGGGTATCGCAATCGGGCTCGCGGAAGCCGGTGCGGACGTGGTGGTCGCTGCACGCCGGACAGAAGAAATCGAAGCGGTGGCGGAGAAGATCCGAGCGCTCGGGCGCCGAGGGCTGGCCATCACAACCGACATGATGGCGATCGAACAGGTTCAGGCTCTGGCGCAACAGACCTTCGCCGAGCTGGGTGCACTGACCTGCTGGGTCAGCAACGCCGGCGGTGCCGACGACCGGGTGCCGCGAACGCTGCTGGACATGCCGGAGCGCCAGTGGGATTTCCAGATGAACCTGAACCTGAAGGCGGTCTGGACCGGCGCGCAGGCGGCTGGTGCCATTATGAAAGCGCACGGCGGCGGTTCGATTATCAATATCTCGTCGCAGGTGGCGGGGCGTCCGTCTCCGAACAATGGGCCGTACGCGGTGGCGAAGAGTGGCGTCAACAACCTCACCCAGACACGGGCCACGGAGATGGGCCCGCTGGGCATTCGAGTGAACGCCGTTTCTCCCGGTCCCATCCCCACCGAAGTGTTTCTGGAATTTACCGGCATGTCCGAGTCAGACATTCCCAACATGGGCAAACAATTCGGTGTGCCCCTGGGCCGCGTCGGGCAACCGGAAGACATCGCCCCGGCGGTGGTCTACCTCGCATCGCCAGCCTCGAGCTGGATGACCGGGCAGGAGATCGTCATTAACGGCGGACTCTAAGCGGCCGGGCGCTTGACCGTGCAGCCGCCCCTGCCGTCTCTTCCCTGGCCAGCGGGTGTCCGCAGCCGGCAGCTGCAGGGCGTCAACGGGCTGGAGATGCACCTGGCCGAGGCCGGTGATCCCAATCACCCCTGTGTTCTGCTACTCCATGGTTTTCCGGATCTGGCCTGGGGCTGGCGCCGGGTGCTGGCGCCGCTGGCGGCAGCGGGTTACCACGTGCTCGCCCCCGATCTGCGCGGCTACGGGCGCACCACCGGCTGGCAGGCGAGCTACCGGGCCGACCTGCGTCCTTTCAGCTGGCTCAACCTGGTGAAGGATCTGGTGGCGCTGCTCGATGTGCTGCGCATCGAACACGTGCACGGCCTTGTCGGGCACGACTTCGGGTCGCCGCTGGCGGCGTATGCCGCGTTGTTGCGATCTGACCTGTTCCCACGCGTTGTGCTGATGAGCGCGCCCTTTGCCGGAGCACCGGCTCTTGGCCTCCGGGACCATCGGCTGGATGCAAAGCTTGCGGGTCTTGACCCGCCGCGCAAGCACTACCAGCACTACTATGCCAGTGAGGCCGCCAACGCTGATCTGATGAGTGCACCGGGTGGCCTACCGGCATTCCTGCGATCGTACTACCACATGAAATCGGCTGACTGGCCCGGGAATACACCCCGCGCCCTACCCGATTGGCGCGCGGAGTCGCTGGCGGCACTGCCCGAGTACTACATCATGCGTCGGGACCAGACCATGCCCGACGCGGTCGCAGGCGCACAGCCTGGGGAAGCATCGAACTGGCTCAGCAGCAGCGAGCTCGAGGTCTACGTGGGCGAGTTTGCGCGCACGGGGTTTCAAGGTGGCCTGAACTGGTATCGAAGCAACGGAGATCCAACGTTTCAGGGGGAGCTGGCCGTGCTCGCCGGGCGTTGTCTGACCCAGCCCTGCTGGTTCGTCAGCGGATCCTCGGACTGGGGCAATCATCAGTCGCCGGGCGCTCTGGCGCGGATGCAGGAGCACGTCTGCGAGGATTTTCGCGGGATCACGCTGATCAACGGTGCCGGCCATTGGGTGCAGCAGGAACAGCCAGAAGCGGTTGTGACCGCCCTTCGGGAGGCCTTTGCGGAGGATTAGCGGCGGGCCAGGTGTTCGCTAGTGGGCCGTCCAGCCCCCATCAACACGCAGCGAGTGACCAGTGATCATCTGTGAGGCATCTGAGGCGAGATAAAGCACCGCGGTGGCCACATCTTCAGGCTGCCCAAGCTGCCCCAGCGGAATACGTTCATCTACGAAGGCCCGAAAAGTCGGATCATCGAGCATCGGTTTCGTCAGCGGCGTCTCGATGAATGTGGGCGCTACGGCGTTGACGCGAATGTGATCGGGTCCCAGCTCGACCGCCATGGCCTTTGTCAGCCCCTCCACCGCGTGCTTGGTCATGCAGTAGACCGTTCGAGATGGCGAGCCTACGTGCCCCATCTGCGACGACATCTGGACGATGCTGCCGCCACCACCGCGACGCATGACCCTGACTGCTGCCTGTGACGCCAGATACAGCGCGCGGACGTTCAACGACAACATGTGATCCAGGGTGGCAACATCGACCTCGGCCATGGGCTGCGGCCGATTGAAGCCAGCGTTGTTCACCAGTACATCGAGTTGCGCCAGGCCCTCGATCCGCTCGGCAAAAGCGGTGGTCGTGACATCCTCTTGCCAGGTCTCGATGCCCGGTGTGTTGTCGCGCAACGATTCGAGTTCCCCGGCGTTGCGCGCGACGGCGATGACCGCTGCACCGCTGTGTGCCAGGCGCCGGGCAATTGCGGCCCCCAGCCCCCGGCCAGCACCGGTCACCAAGGCACAGCGACCGCTTAAGTCGAAGTTCCGTTCTCGCATCATCAGGCCAGAGTCCCCTAAAAGCGCGTATCAAACCACCACAGGGCTGCGAGAGACAGGACGAAGAATCCGAGCAGCCACCACGCAGGCGCGTCCACGCGACCGGGCACCTGGTACCAGCCGTCGACCTTCTGGGGCAGGCCTTCCTTGGCGAAGCGCGCCTGCTGCCCCGGAATACTGTACGGCGACCAGTCTGCCTGACGCCCGTCCAGGGCCAGACTCACGAGCAGCGACACGATCACGTTGACAACGCCGCCGATCAGGCAATACCAGGGCCAGGCGATATCCGTTTGCGTCGCAACCAGTGCAATCACGACGAAACCCACCGCGACGCCGACGAGCACGCCCCGCTCCGTGGCATGACGGGAGAAGAAACCCAGGCCGTACATGGAGAGCTTCGCGCCAACGAAATAGGCACCGACCTGACTTAAGGTCTGCAGAATCGAGCCTTCGCTGTTGGCGTAGAGAATCGCAGGCCCGACGATGAACACCGCCCACAGCACGGTGAACGCCCGGGAGACTTTCAGGTAGTGCGCGGAAGTCCCGTCGGGGCGCACGAACCGCTGATAGAAATCCACCGTCGAAACGGTCGCCATGGAGTTGAGGGACGAATCCAGGCTGGACATCGACGCCGCTATCACCGCGGCCGCCAGCACGCCCATAAGCCCAGGCAGCCCGTAACCCTGGGCGAACTCCAGAATAATCGTGTTGCCGTTCTCGAAGGGGCGGCCATCGTAGTAGGCGAAGAACAGCAACCCCAGGAACATGAACAGGAAGTAGATGAAAAACGCCGCGAAACCCATCATCAGATAGGACTTTTTGGCATCGCCGATGGAGCGCGCGGCCAGCGTACGCTGGACCATCATCTGGTTGGCGCCGTAGACCGTCGTATGAAACAGCGTCATCGCGATGACGCCGGACCAGACCGTCGCTTCTTTCGTGAGGTCGAGATCGAAGTCCAGAGTGCGGGTCTTGCCGCTTTGCGAAAGGTCCCGGAGCAGATCGCCGACGGGCATGGGCAACTCGCCGAGGATGGCAAAGAGAATGATTCCGGCACCGACGAGCAGCACCCCGGCCTGGATCACATCGGTCCAGATCACCGCCGTGATGCCGCCCATCATGGTGTAGATCAATGCGATCACGCTGACGATCACGATGGCCAGCACCACATCGGTACCGGTGATGAACTCGATGACGAGCGCGGTCGCGTACAGAATTGCAGCAGATGTCAGCGCTTGGGAGACCAGAAACACCAGCGACATGACCGAACGAGCGGTCGGGCCGAACCGCCGTTCCTGATACTCGTAGATCGACGCCACACCGCTGTTGTAGAAGAACGGCAGAAACAGGGTCATGACCAGAAAGATCACGATCGGGTAGTTCAGGTGAATGGCGATGACCGCCATGCTCTCGCTGTAGACCCACGCCGGTCCGCCCAGAAAAGACAGGGCGCTCACGTAGGTCGCGATCACCGAGATCCCGATGGCCCACCAGGGCGTGTCGCGCCGGCCGAGGAAGAAATCCTCCGCCGAGCTGACGCGGCGGGACAGATAGAAGCCGAGGTACAGGTTCGCCAGCAGGTAGACGATCAGGATCGTCCAGTTGAGCGCTCCGAATTCACTCATGACGGTACCGCCTTACGTCGCTTAGGTGGGATCGGGCAAAGCGCGGGCAAAAAAGAAGGGGCCGTAGCCCCTTCTTACGCCCCACAGGGCTCGAGGGATCCTCCCGGCCCCTAGAAGTCGGCCCGAAACTTCAGGCCGTAGTTGCGGGGGTACAGGTAGGACGTCTGCACTACATCGTCGCCATTGTTGTTGCCACGGGCAAGCACGTCGCTGTCCTCGATATTCTCAACGAAGGCCTCGACGGCAAAGCGCTCGTCCGGAGAGCTCCAGATCAGCCGCAGGTCCGTCTTCGTAAAGGAGTCCTGGTCGTGCGACGGGTCCGTCGCGAGCAGGTTCGAGGTGTTGTAGCCATCGGAATAGTAGAACTGCACGTAGGGGGTCAGTACGCCCTGATCACCCAGATTGATCCGGTAGGCCGCGCTGGCGCCAAAGGTCAGCTCCGGCGACCAGGGCGTGGTCTCGCCGGACTGATCGATGAAGCCCTGTACAACACCGCGATACAGTTGGTAGGGATTGGTCTGGCCGAAACTGCCGAACTCACTGTCCAGCCAGGCCAGCTGTGCCGTCAGGGTCAGCTCATCCGTCGGTAGCCAGACGGCATCGAGCTCGATGCCCCAGGCTTCGATGTCGCCGCCGTTGTCGGAGAAGGTCACGACGATACCGGTATTCGGGTCAACCCGCTGGCGCTGCGTGAGCAGGTTCGTGTACTCCGTGAAGTGCAGCGCACCGTTCAGCTGCAGCGTCTGGTTCGCAAGCACGCTGCGGAAACCGAGCTCGATCATCTGCGATTCCTGCTCGTCGGTGATCGTGGTCGTGCTCGCAGAGCCCGACAGGTAGCCGGTCGAGGCCGAAACGTAGGTCATGATGTCTTCGTTCACATCGAACTCGACGCCCGCCCGCCAGGTCACGTTGTCGAAGCTGCCCGCGCTGCTGCTGGTCTGAATGGTGTTGCTGCTGGTGATCGCGTCGCTGGCGCCGCAATTGAAGGAGAACACATCGATCGCGTTGTCGGGCAGTACAACCGGCGAGCTACCGGCAACACCGGGTCGCACATTGACGACGCGGTCGACAATGCCGTCCCCGTTCTGATCACCGGTGAAGTTAGAGCCGCCACAGCTGACGGACTTCTCTTCGTCGTTGTAGCGAATACCGGCGATGAGCCGCAACCGATCGCTGATCGAGTACTCGCCCTGAGCGAACACGCCCCAGTACTCCGTATCAATCTGCGCCGAGTCGGCAAAGAAGCCGCCGAGCACGGTCGCGTCAGACACAATGTCCGTGCCTTCGAGTACCGTGAAGGTCCCCTGCGCGTTGGTCACCGACGGCCGGGTTGAGTCGTCGCGCACGGTCTGCTGATAGATGTAGAAGCTGGTGTAGTCCTCCAGGTCGGAGTAGTAGGCACCCACGGTCCACTGCAGGGGGCCGTCGCCATTAGAGGTGAGCTGGATTTCCTGCGACCAGCCCTCCGACTCTTCCAGGAAACCGCCGTTCGAATTCGGGGTAGGGCTGAAATCAAAGTCGAAGTTGATGTCGTTGATGTAGTCGTTGAAGGCCGTGATCGACTTCAGGGTGAATGCGCCAAGGTCGTAGACCACATCGAAGCTGAAGGTCTCGTCTTCCAGCTCCACAGGCCTCACGTAGTCCTGGGAGATTTCCCAGGGGTCGCCGCCGGGGCCATTGGAGGCAACCCCTCGCCCGCCGGAGCCGCGCACGGGGTTCGAGCAGTTGCGTACACTGCCAAAAGCGTCCGTGAGGCCTTCCGGCGTCTCGTTGCGACACAGGAAGGTGTAGCCGAACAGACCGGCCTCATTGCCGTCTTCCTCGACGTTGGTGTAGCGCGCCGTCAGCTCCAGCTGATCGGTCGGCGCCCAGTAGGCACTGATGCGATAGCCCTTGTCATCCTGCGCACCCACGTCAGGACCGGCATCGTTGTCGATGAAGCCGTCGCTCTTGTCCCAAACACCGGCGAAACGCAGCGCCGCGTTCTCGCCAATGGGGACATTGATGTAGCCCTCGCCGCGTACGCGGTCGAAGCGCTGCTGGCTGACTTCGATGCCGGCGCTGACCGCCTCCGGATCCGGTGCGTTGGTGTAGACGTTGAGCGCGCCCGCGAAGGTATTGCGACCGTACAGCGTGCCCTGCGGCCCGCGGAGGAATTCAACGCCGGTCACGTCGAAGAAAGCGCGGGTCTGCTGCGAAGCGCGTTGTTTGTAAACCCCGTCGACAAAGGCGCCGACGATCGATGCGTTGTCGCCAAAGGTGTTGGTCGAGTTGGCACCCCGCACGTTGAACTTCGCATCGTTACCCGCAAACGCGTAGTTCAGTCCGGGCACGAGCAATTCAAGACGCGAAACGTCATCAATACCACCCAGGGCCAGCGTTTCTTCGTTGAAGGCGGAGACGGAGATACTGACATCCTGAATGCTCTCCGCGCGCTTTTCAGCCGTGACCACGATCTCTTCGATGACCGCATCGGCGGCGCTCGCCACCGGACTGAGCAGCACGAGCGTGCCGCAACTGGCGAGGGCCGAAAGCCATTGGCCCGCCCTGAGTAATGGGTTGGAATTCATAAGCTCTCCCGGAAATGAGTGGCGAGTGATATCG
>JBCDHO010000068.1:0-9392 GCA_038749855.1 Pseudomonadota bacterium | reverse complement strand
TATATTTTTTTATTTCCTGCTGTACAAGGCGCTCGGCTTTAGGGCTGACCGCACTGCTGCTCACGGCCACGTCCCTGAACGCCGACGTCCTGTCACCCGCCCTGCAAAGCGATCCGGCCAGCACAGCCCCGCCTGGGGTTACCAGCACGGTAGAGGAAACCCACTTCACGGCCCCGCCGATTGAAACGGTGACGGTGACCGCGACGCGTCGCATCGTGGACCGTCGCGCGGTGGCGATGGCGCTGACCCGAGTGGACGAGGGCGCCTTGCTCAGGGACGGTCCCTCGGTCATCGCTGAAGCGCTGCGGGCCAAACCCGGTGCCTTTTTTCAACAGACCACACCCGGCCAGGGCACGCCCATTGTCCGTGGTCTGAAGGGGTCACAGCTACTGCACCTCGTCGATGGCATGCGACTCAATAACGCGTTTTTCCGCGACGCCCCCAATCAGTATCTCGCCCTGGTCGATGCCCAGGCGGTGGCCGCCATCGAGGTGCTCCGCGGCGCCGCCGGCAGCTTGTACGGCGCCGATGCCATGGGCGGTGTCGTGGCACTCAATACGCGCGAAAGCCGATTCACGGGCCCTGATACGTCAACGACCGGCCGCTTCTTCTCGCGTTACGACTCGGCCGACCACGGGGTGCTCGTGCGTGCCGAGGGTGCTGTCGGTAATGAACGTGGCAGCCTTGCCGGTGGTGTGCTCTATCAGCACCGCGGAAACCGTCGCACGGGAGACGGTACAACGGTTCGTCCATCGGGCTTTGAAGCAGAAGCAGCCAATCTCAAGCTGTTGCTTGACCAGGGCGCCAGGGGCGAGTGGATGCTGCAGGCCCAGGCCCTGGAACAACCTGCCACGCCCCGCGTTGATGCCCTCGTGCCCGGCTTCGGTCAGGAAACCCCAAGCTCAGAAACGTTTCTTTTCGAACCCAACCGCCGGACTTTCCTCCACGGTCGCTACCGGCAGGACGGCGTCAGCGGCCCCCTGCAACGCTGGGAGCTCAATCTGGCCCGCCAGGTCATCGTGGACGACCGCAGAACCCAGGACTTTGGCAGCGTCATCGAAAATCGGGAGCAGAACGAAAGCACACTCGACGGCCTGACGGCGCAGATCAATCTGCTGCTGAAGGATCAGCTCGACCTGGTACTCGGTGTCGAGCTTTACCGCGATGAGGTTCGCTCGAGCCGCCAGCTGGTCAACCTGGAAACGGGCGCCTCTGAAGACGTTCGCGGGCGCTTTC
The DNA here is from genome assembly GCA_038749855.1 of Pseudomonadota bacterium. Taxonomy (GTDB): domain Bacteria; phylum Pseudomonadota; class Gammaproteobacteria; order Xanthomonadales; family SZUA-36; genus Marinihelvus. The sequence continues at coordinate 8,156 of JBCDHO010000068.1, read as the reverse complement.
CGGATGGCGATACGCATGATTCCGACGCCATTTATGCGCAGGTAAATCGTTCCTTCGGTCAGCGCGTCACGCTGGGCGCTGGCCTGCGCTACAGCCGCTATGACTTGTTTCTACCCTCCGATGGGACCCTCACCGACACGCGCCTCACGCCCGACGACCTCACCGGAGATCTTCGGCTTCGCTTCCAGCTGGCGCCCGATGTACAGCTGCTTGCCAACCTGGGCCGCGGTTTCCGCCCGCCGAACGTCTTCGATCTTGGCACGCTCGGACCTCGCCCCGGTAACCGTTTCAATATCGTCAACCCCGACCTGAATCCGGAAACGGTCTGGAGCTATGACCTCGGCATCCGCGCCTGGTCTGAACGCTGGGACCTCGAGGTGTTCGCTTTTCTGCTCGATTACCGCGACCGAATTACCTCCGTCCCCACGGGCGAGCTGACGGACAGCGGTCGCATCATCGTCCGCAGCGAAAACAGCGCAGAGTCGAGCATCAGTGGGCTGGAAGCCAGCCTGCAGGGCCAGTTGACCGACACGCTCAGCCTCGATGTCGTGCTGAACTACACCTACGGCACGGAACAGGCCCGCAACGGGCCGGAAACGCCCGCAGACCGGATACCGCCCCTGAACGGACGCGTCGGCCTCGCCTGGACACCACAGCCGAGCTGGCGATTCACCGCCTGGACCAGCTTCGCCGCCGAACAGGACCGGCTCAGCCCCCGGGACCGCCTTGACCCCCGCATTGACCCGACGGGCACGGACAGTTGGCTGACGCTGAACGGTGGCGTCGAGTGGCAGCCCCGCGAGGACCTGAGACTGGGCATGCAGCTCACCAATGGCTTTGATCGCTCCTATCGTGAACATGGCTCGGGCATCGATGCGCCCGGGCTAAATCTGGGCCTGTGGCTCAGTGCCGATCTTTAGCGCAGCTTGCACCACCCATCATCTTTGCTCATGCTCTAGGCGGCTCAACGACAACAGGTGCCCATGTCCCTGTTCTCCGAACTCAGGCGGCGCAACATCTTCCGTGTGGCGCTTTTGTACCTTACCGCTGGCTGGCTGCTTCTCGAGACCGGCTCACTGCTCGTGGATTTCGCCGGTATACCCGACTGGGTCTACCGCTTCGTCTTCGCCATTCTCATTATCGCCTTTCCCCTCGCGCTGGTCCTGTCCTGGATCTATGAGATCACGCCGGAGGGCCTGCGACGGGAAGCCGACGTCGAACGGGAAAACTCCATCACGCGAGCGACCGGCGCCCTGCTGCTGCGCCTTGCGCTGCTGGCGGTGCTGCTCGTGTTCGCCTTGAATCTGCTGCGCTTCGCGCTGGATTGAGGCCCGTAAGGATGCGCTTCAGCCGGCGCCGAAGGCGTGCTGTCGCAGCTGTGCGTGTACCTCACGACAGTCATCCGTGAGCGCTGCGACAATTTTCAAATCTGCCGGTCGCTCAGACCTCGAAATTCTTCCAGCCTGCTGTGACAGCGCACCCGCCTCAAGGTCCAGCTCGCCTTCGAGCCGGGTGAGCAGGTCGCCGGGCCGGTCGCAAAAGGCGTCGTAGTCGAACCAGATGACCTCGCCCGCATGATGCGCGAGCAGGTAGCGGTAAACGGCAGCCCAGTAGTCGAACCAATAGGCCGGCTCAAGCAGTGCGTCTGCGCTCCGCGGGACTACGTCTGGGCCGAACTTGAAGGGCAGAAAGTGGGCGCCAAACTCGTGATGGCCCAGCCAGTCCATGTACTCAAGGGAAAACGGGTCCTCGGCATGACGTTCCAGGAAGCGTTCGTGCTGGCGCATCAGCGATTGGACGTGATCGACCGGGTTACGGAACGGGGTAACGATCACGGCATCCGGAAAGGCTGTCCGTAACCAGGGCAGTCGCAGCAGGTTGTTGTTGTTCTTGCTCAGGTAGCGCCGGGCCCCATTGGTCTTGCCGTCCCGGGCCAGGATGCGCTGAACAAAATTGCGGTAGCGCTCAAGCACGGCCTCATCCGGTTTACCGGCGGGCTGAAGCCCATCGGGCGCACGGGTCGCTCGTTCGGCGTAGCTGTTCCAGAACACCTCCTCGAAGGCCTCCGGACTGTCCACGCCCACCTTCAGCCGGTCGCCATGTGCCCGTTCCTTGAGCGCGGAAGGATCGACAGGGCGGGGCTTTGACACCGCCCCCCAGGTCCAGGGCGCCATCACGAAGGGCATGGAGCGATAGGTCAGGGACGCGAAACGCCCGCTGCCGTGCAATACCTCAAGCAGCACCGTGGTCCCGGCCCGGGCGAGCGCGGTGACGTACACCGGCCGCTCGACCGGCGTGTTCGCCGCCCGCTGACCCGCCAGCCGACGGTCGATGTCATCACACAGGGTGCGCATGCCCGTGTTGGCGAGTGCGAGCCGATGCAGCATCTGGCTCGAGGGCGAGTAATCGGAAGCCGCTTGTTCTTTCTTGCCGAAGCGTGCGCGCAGCAGGGCCCAGCCGATGCCGATCCCGAGTAGCCACAGCTGTACGGTCAGGGATGAGAGGGACGCCAGCGCGGCAGACCCGCCCCCGGCCGGCCACCAGGCGGCCAGGACCCAAACGATCACGAAGGCCATGGCGCACAGCAGGAGCAGCCCGGCCAGGGACAGACTCGCTTTCAGGATCCGACCCGCATAGACCGGCAGCACGCGTTCTTTCCAATGGTCAGAAATGCGCGGTGAGCGGACCAGGCCAACGGCCTTGAGCGCACCGCCCGTGACCGCTTCCACCTGCGCCATGAAGGGCAGACGGACGAACAGTTCCACGACCACCACGCAGGACAGCACCATGGCGGGCGCCAGGGCAAGCAAGGTGTTCGCGTTCATGGTGCCAGGCGTTTAGGGGCTCAGGCGCCCTCGCCTTCCGCGGCCTTCTTCTTCGCCGCCATGCGGCGCTTGAGCGGATACCAGACGATCGCGAAGAGCGCGATGAGAATGGAAACGACGATACCGATGATCACCGCCAGGGCGCCCAGCCCGAGGCCAGGTCCGACATAGGCCTGTGCGCTGGTCGTCAGCAGCAACAGGGCGAGGCCTAAGAGGGCCACAAGGGGGTTCATGGGGCGAATCAGCTTTCGCATGCGGGTAACTCCTCGAAGTAATCCAGCGGCAGGAAGCGGCCCTCTGAGACCGCCAGGAACTTGCCGCCGGGCTGATAGCGGTTGATGAAGTCGAACACAATCTCACCCTCGGCATCGAGCTCGAAGAGCCGACCCTGCTCGGTCGAGGTGACGAGGTAACTGAGACCGCCGGGCAGCACATCATGCTTGCCCCGATGCCAGGTATAGAACTCGTACGGTTCACCCGGTACGACCACCGTCGACTCGTAGGTGACCGGGTTGATCTCGTAGATGCGCGAGTAGTCCCGGTGCATGTTGTTGTCAAATATCGTGATGGTGCCACGCTCGTTCCAGTCGGGATCGTGCTGACGCCGGACCAGTCCCTGCCGCCACCATTTGACGTCCATGGTGTCCGGGTCCACCACGGCCACCAGGTTGATCGAACGGAGGCTGATCAACAGGTCACCGGTTTCAAACTGCGGGTAGGCATCGGCAAAGCGCGCGGGCAGTGGATCGACATCGTTGACGTGGAACCGGTCGAAATTCCAGAAGGACCCGTCGGCACGGTCTTCCTGCTTGATCGCAAAGGGGTCGATGGCGGTGTTGGCCGGCCACACGTGGTCGAGGTTGATGGAGGCCAGGACGCTGCCGTCCTCGACGCTCACCTTGACCATGTACTCCGCCTGCGTGAACTTGCCTTCCGGGTTGCCCCAGGCCCAGACCGCGTCCTCGCCATCGAGGGTAACGGAGTGGTGGAAATGCCCCTTGGTCCGCCACTGCAGGTCGCCGCAGTAGCCGTAGCGGGAAATGGAGGTGCCACCGTCCCAGGCAACGATGATGCTGCCGTCGCGCAGGATCTCGATCCCGTGGGGATAAACGTTCGTATCCGGCCGCTCAGCCCACTCGGCATCGTCCTGGCGCACGACCCAGCGCTGCTGGACCTTGCCATCCGCATCCAGCAAAAGGGCGCCGTGGAGCCCATCTTCAAAATCAAAGGTGCCATAGATTAGGCGAAAACCGCCCGGCGCCTCGGGCGAGAGGAACATTAGCGGTGGCGACCGCCGCTCTGCCAGCGGCAGGCCGTCCAGCGTCCCGTAGTTCTCGGGGATTTCGTACACGCGCTGCGTTTCGACGATGTGGCGCGAGGGCCGAACACCGAAGTCGTTGAGCACGCGTTCGGACAACGTGGTTTGCTCCACCCCGTCGCCAAAAATGAACTCCGAAGTCGCCTCCAGGGACGCAAAGGGCCACAGCTCGGCCCGGTGGGTCATGTAACCCAGACCGTAAGCGCCCAGGAACACCAGCCACACGATGGCCAGGCCACGCAGCCACTGGAAGGCCCCGCTGTCCGTTGGTTCACTCATGGTTGATCGACCACTCCTTCTCCGGGTGCGGCCCGTTGATGCGGCGGTTTAGACCGCTTTCGCACCGGCGCTGGCACCCACGCCATCACTCGTTTGCCCGCACGCCGCGCCGGGCAAGCGCAGCAGTTTACACCTTCCGCTGTGACGCCGCGCGCAGGCGGACACAAGGCTGTCTCGGTCGCATACGATGCCGCAGACCCATGCCTGCCCTGGTCGCATCTGACACTGCAGTCCGACGCCTGTCTCGGCCGCATCCGATACGGGAGAGCCACGCCTGTCTCGGTCGCACGCGATGCCTTAGAATCCCGCACTGACCATCGACACCTCGCGCGGGCGGGGGTCAACCCGTAAAGCCGGCACAACCCAGCCGGCAAAGAGAGATTCGCCCTTGAAACGAACGACCCTCCTGCTTCTCGTCTCCGTTGTGCTGGCCGTTGCCCTCGTGGCCATCCGCTACTGGCCCGCCAACCCGGAACCCGAGGTACCGGTTGTGGCCGCCGGTCATAGCGGTCCGGTGCCCATCGGTCCCGGCGGCGCGTATCTGCGTGGCGCTCACTGGTTCGGCGACGCCTGGGCAGTGAATTTCTGGAATACGCGCCTCCTCGAACAGGCCGCAGAGGATTTCGCGACGCTTCGTGCGGACGGCTTCAACACGGTGATTCTCGTGATCCCCTGGCCCGGGTTTTCACCGGCACCCGATGACGGCAGCCTCGACCCGGATCGCGTACGGCGGCTGATTGCCCTCCTCGATCTCGCCGAGGCGGCGGAATTGAACGTGGTCCTGCGCCTCGGCTATGCCTGGGACTCGACAGTGGCCATGTCCGGCCGGTGGCTCATGGAGCTGTGGCTGAGCGAGGATGCCCGCCGCGGCTGGCTCGAGCACATCGAGCGCCTCTGGGAAGTCGTCAAGGACCGGGATCACGTGCGCTTTGCCTTCCTGTCCTGGGAGGACCTCTGGGCCATCGAGGGGCTCGGTAACGGCACGGCCGAGGAGCGCCTCGCCAAGGCCAGCCGATCCGGCTACCAGGCCTGGCTGGCTGAATACAGCACGCTAGAGGCAGTTTCGGCGCGCTACGGCCGTCGCTTCGTCAGTTTTGACGACGTGCCGGTTCCACGGCGCATGGAGCCAGCCTTTGGCCTGTTCTTCGATTTCATCGACGACGCCTGGATCAATCGCTTCTTCAAGCCCGCCCAGGCCGTCTTTCCGCGCATGTCTATGGAAATCCGCATTGATTCGGACCCCGTATGGAACAGCCCCGGCGACCTCGCCTACTGGCACAGTCATGAGCTGGCCTGGGACCTGCCGGGCGCAGAGTGGACAACGGTGTACTGGGCGCCCGCCATGGGCGGTCAGAACCAGGGTGAAACGCTCACGCCCGAGCAGGCCGTCGACCGGCTCGCCTACCTGATGAACCGCCTGCGTTCCGTCACCGGAGACCGGCCGATCTTCATCGACCAGTTCCTCGTTGAAGACTTCACACCCGGTTTCGAGATGAACGGCCGGCTGGAGCGCGATGCGGTCCCTGAATTCCTGGAGCGCGCACAGCCGGTGCTCGAGTCACTGACCGGCGGCTACGCGCTCTGGACCTGGCAGGACTACGCCCACAACGCCGTGGCCAGCCCGGACTTTTCCACGCTGCGGGGAAACTGGGAGGGCGCCAAGGTCGATGACGATGATGCCAGCGGGTATCCGTTCCTGGCCGGTGAGCGCCTGCAGCGGGGCTTCGGCATCCATGAATTCCATGCACCGGGCGGCCCGGAAACAGCGACGCTCTGCCTCACGGGCACCGTCGACGGTGACACGGCGCCCGATGTGCTCGTGGTCAGCAATGAACCCCAGCAGCGGATCGAGCTGGACGTCACGGGCGCCGGCGAGGCCTGCGTGGACCTGGACGTGCAGCCACTGACCACCGTCGCCCTCGAGGCCATGAGCGACGTGGACCTGCTCGATGTGTCTTTTTCCGGCTTCATCCAACCGACCGGTATCTACACGATCGACGGCGAGCCCAAACCCGTGGCGGCGGCCTGGAAAGCACTGAACCTCGACCTGCCCGTGGCTCGACCCGAGCCTTTTGAGCTGTTTACCGATGGCTGGATGGGCAAGACCCTTACCCATGAGCTGCGGGCACCCGGTGATGGCGCATTCACCGTCAACTTCATCACCCGGCGCCCACCGGACTGGCCCTTCGAACCCCGGATCGGTGTGCGCATCAACGGCAGTGAGATCAGCACGGTCGCGTGCAGTGACGATACGCAGCACTCGGTTGAGGTGCCGGCCGCGGCGCGGAACGAGGGCAAGCAGGCCGTCGCCCTCACCGTTGACCGCACGCACCGCCCACCGGGCGACGAGCGCCGGCTCGGGTGCATGGTGGAAGCCCTGGAGCTGGACCGGGCAGACTGAATTTGGGCGGACTGAGTTCGCGCCGACTAAATCCGTGCTGAGTGAGCTGGGGCCGGCTGAGTTCGAGCTGGCTGAATTCGGGCCGACTGAAGGGATTTACATCGCAGCGGGTTTTCGCTCAACGCTCGGAGCGTCAGCGGCGCGCGCGGAAAAAGGCACGAAGCTGCTCCCCGCAGTCCCCTGCAAGACAGCCGCCCGCCACCTCAACACGGTGGTTATGCCGACTGCCAGGCAAAAGGTCGAACACACTGCCCGCCGCCCCGGTTTTCGGGTCGAAGGCACCAAACACCAGGCGTTCCAGGCGGGCATGCACCATGGCGCCCGCACACATGGGACAGGGCTCGAGGGTGACGTAGAGCGTCGCGCCGGGTAAGCGGTAGTTGCCCAACGCCCGGCAGGCCTCGCGCAAGGCCACCAGTTCTGCGTGGCCTGTCGGGTCGTTGTCACCGATGGTGCGGTTCCAGCCACGCCCAACGACTTCACCGTCAAGGACCACAAGCGCGCCAACGGGTACCTCGCCCGCCGCTTCAGCCTGCGCGGCCAGCGCCATGGCCTGGCGCATGAAGGCTTCATCCCTGGAACCAGGGGTTTCGGTCACTGCCGGGCCAGGAGGGTTTTCAGACGCCGCAGAGGCCGGGTGACGCGCCAGGAAGTCGATTGCTTGAGCTCGTGAACCTGCTGCTCCAGGAGTTTGATCTGCTGCGCACGCTGCTGCAGCTGGGCATCCAGCAGGGTTCGATCGACAGCGTGCTCTTCGGCTTGCTCGTCTGAATCATCGGATTCACTCACCGATGCCGGGGACGGCAGTCCGGTCGAAGGATCGCGGCCGGGCTCAACGGCAGGCTCATCCGCGACGCCCGGCGGCGCCTGGAGCTTAAAGCGCTCCTTGAGGTCGTTCAGCTCGTCATTGAGCTGCTTGATGTTCCCATACAGCCTTTTCAGGTGCTGGTCGCGGGTAAAGACCAGATCGCGAATACGCTGCACCTCCTCGCCGGACAGGGCTTCACCGGGCGCGAGGGTCTCTGGAAGATGCTGCTCGACGTAAATGGTCGAATGCTCGGAGCCCAGCTCCTCCGCGGGACGACTCACCGTGTAGTAATACAGCGCGAAGCTCTTCCGGGACAGGTGCCGCTTTTCCTCCGGGAGGTTGATCCGCGGGAAGCCGTGCCAGGAGTACTCGTTGGTTTCGAAAATGACGCAGCGGTTAAACAGCGGCGTCACCACCGCGATCTCATCCTGCGATGGCGGCAGGTAGGGATCCTTGTGGAGCTGAATGGAACCGCCCCAGGCGTCCTCCCATTCTTCGGTCAGGTAAATGATCAGGTTCAACCGG
>JBCDHO010000067.1:0-9507 GCA_038749855.1 Pseudomonadota bacterium | reverse complement strand
TTTCGCAAGCGCCTTTGCGTTATGCTGCTGTTGCGTTCCCGCAACAGCACCGGGCCCAGGGTCCCTTCGACGAGGCAGAAGCCGCCCATGACGCAGGCGAACATCCTTGTGGTCGATGACGAGCAGGACATTCGAACGCTTGTCTGCGAAATCCTCCAGGACGAGGGCTACACGGTGGCAACCGCCGAAAACGGCGAAACTGCACGCGCCGCCTTTTCCGCGCAAGCGCACGACCTTGTGCTGCTCGACGTCTGGATGCCGGATGTTGATGGCATCACCCTGCTCAAGGAATGGTCCGAGAGTGGCCGGCTCGACTGCCCCGTGGTCATGATTACCGGTCATGGAACCCTCGAAACCGCCGTCGAAGCCACACGACTCGGTGCCCAGGACTTTGTGCAGAAGCCGCTGTCCTTGGCCAAGCTGCTGGCCACCGTCAAGTCCGCCCTCGCCAGCGGTGCGGGCCAGACCACAGCGTTACCCGCCTCAGCCAGCGCGGCGCCGCCCCAGGGGAGCAGTCCCCAGATGCAACTGCTGCGCCGGACCGCGACGCAGGCCGCCGGCGCCCACGAACCGGTCCTGATTACCGGTGAGGCAGGAAGCGGCAAGGAGTCACTTGCCGCCTGGATTCACCACCAGTCGGGTCGGAGCGGGGCCTTGGTCTGTCTCGATCGACCGCAGCTCGACAGCGACTCGGCCCTCGAAACACTGGCGGGCAGTGTCGATCAGCCTGGCGCCCTCGGCCAGGCGGCCGGCGGCAGCCTGTTCATCAATGACCTGCAGGATATAGACGCCAGCACCCAGTCGCTGCTCGGAGCGCTCCTTGCGTCGGGCCGTTTCACCCCGCGCGGCGCGCAAGCGCCCCAGGCGCTCGATACGCGAATCATTGCCGGCCTGGCGGGCGATCCGGACTCGGCCGTGCGCCAGGGCCGGCTCGACAAAGCCCTGCACTTGCAGGTAAGCGTGCTGCCCCTGCACCTTCCAGCGCTGCGCGAGCGGCCCCAGGATGTTCCGGACCTGGTCAGTCACCATGCGGACCGGCTATCGAACGCCGAAAACCTGCCGTACCGACACTTCACGGTCGCAGCACTGAACCGGCTGCGCAATCACGATTGGCCCGGCAACGAACGTGAGCTCATCAACCTCGTTAAGCGACTGCTCGTGATCGGGAACGAGGGAGAAGTCTCGGTGCAGGAGGTGGACGATGCGCTACGGCAGCCGGGCGGCAGCCTGACGGTCGACGCCACTGCACCCCCGGTTTCCTATGACCTGCCTCTGCGCGAAGCGCGCGAAGCCTTCGAGCGCGACTACCTGACCTACCAGTTGCGCAAGGCCGGCGGCAGCGTGGGTAAGCTGTCCGAGGCCGTGGGTATGGAGCGAACTCACCTTTACCGGAAGCTGCGCTCCCTGGGCATTGATCCGAAGAAGGTGGTGGCCGGTTCATGATGAGGAGACCGGGGACGTGAAAATCGTCGTACTCGGGGCCGGCCAGGTGGGTTCCACGGTGGCACACAGCCTGTCCAGTGAAGACAACGACATCACGGTGGTCGGTACGGACGCCGCCCACCTCAAGTCGCTCCAGGACATACTGGACATTCGCGGTGTGCACGGCCACGCATCCCACCCAAAGGTGCTGGTGCGCGCCGGCATCGAGGATGCGGACCTGGTTATCGCGGTCACCAACTCCGACGAAGTGAACATGGTGGCCTGCCAGATCGCCTACACGCTCTTCAACACGCCGACACGCGTGGCCCGCGTTCGCTCCTCCTCCTATACCGAGTATCCCGAGCTGTTCGCGCGGGAGCATTCGCCCATCGATGTCCTCATTAGCCCGGAGCAGCTGATCACCGAACACATCTCCAGGCTGATCGATAATCCGGGCGCCCTGCAGGTACTGGATTTCGCCGAGGGCCGCGTTCAGCTGGTCGCCACCCAGGCGGAACCGGGGGGGCTACTGGTCAACCAGCAACTCAAAACCCTCAAGGAACACCTGCCTGCCGGCCGTGACGCGCGCGTGGCCGCCATCTATAGGAAAGGACAGCTCGTGATTCCGGACGGCGATACGGTAATCGAAGAAAACGATACGGTGTTCTTCCTCGCTGCCAAGCGCTACATCGCCACCATGATGAAGGAGCTGCGCCCCCTGGATCGGCCAATCAAACGGGTGATCCTGGCCGGGGGCGGGCACATCGGCGGCAGTCTGGCCCGGCAGCTTGAGCGGGACCACCACGTCAAGGTGATCGAACGCGATCCGGACCGGGCTGAAGCCATAGCGGAGGAACTGGAGAAGGCCATCGTCCTGGTCGGCGACTGCGCCGATGAGAACCTGCTGCGCGAGGAGGCCATCGAGGCGACGGATGTCTATTGCGTGCTGACCAATGACGATGAAGCGAACATTCTCTCCAGCATGCTGGCCAAGCGCCTCGGCGCGGGTAAGGTGCTGGCCATCATCAACCGCGCCTCCTACGTTGATCTGGTGGAAAACAGCGTGATCGACATCGCCGTCTCACCGGAGCAGATCACCATCAGCGACGTGCTCACACACATCCGTCGCGGCAACATCGTCCGGGTGCACTCGCTGCGGCGGGGGGCAGCGGAGGCCATCGAGGCCATCGCGCTCGGCGAAAAGCACTCGTCCAAGGTGGTTGGCCGGGCGGTGGAAGATCTGCAGCTGCCGGAAGGCACCACGATCGGTGCGATCGTCCGGGGCGAGGAGGTCATCATCGCCCACCACGATACGGTCATCCAGGAGCACGATCACGTCATCCTGTTCCTGCCTGACAAGCGGCAGATTCCAGCCATCGAATCCCTATTCCAGGTCAGCGCCACCTTCGTCTGAGCTGAGCCGACGACCCGACCTCATGGCCCACTCTGAACTGAAATCCGATGGCGAGTCCGGCTGCGGGTTGCGACATCGTCGCACGGTGCAACGGTGCTGAAGTACGCGTCGATCCAGCGGGTCATCGGCGCCCTGGTCGCCTGGTCGAGCCTTATGATGCTGCCGCCAGCAGCGGTCGGCTCCCTATATGACGACGGCACACGCAACCTGTTTTTTCTCAGCGCCCTGGTGCTTGCGACCCTCGGCGGGGCCATCTACTACCCCGTACGCAACGCCTCGCGCGACCTGCGTCTGCGCGACGGCTTCCTCATCGTGGTCGCCTGCTGGCTGGCCCTCGCGCTCGTCGGCGCCATTCCCTTCGTGCTGCTCGAAGACCCATCCATGGGCTACGTGGACGCATTTTTCGAATCCATGTCTGGACTAACCACCACCGGCGCGACCATCATTACGCGGATCAACGACCTGCCGCGCGGCATCCTGTTTTACCGCCAGCAGCTCCAGTGGCTGGGCGGCATGGGCATCATCGTGCTGGCCGTCGCCATCCTGCCCATGCTGCGCATCGGTGGCATGCAGCTCTACCGCGCCGAGACACCGGGACCGCTCAAGGACACCAAGCTGACCCCGCGGATCACGGAGACCGCGAAGGCTCTGTGGCTCATCTACCTGGGCATCACAGTGCTCTGCACCCTGTCCTACTGGCTCGGCGGCATGCCCATGTTTGATGCCGTGGGCCACGCCTTTTCGACCGTGGCCATTGGCGGGTTCTCGACCCACGATCAGAGCTTTGCCTACTTTGCCAATCCGACGCTGGAGTTCGTAGCGATCATCTTCATGATCGTCGCCGGCATGAATTTCGCCCTGCACTTCTCCGCCTGGCGCAAGGCCAGCGCGCAGCCCTATTTCCAGGATTCGGAATTGCGCGCCTACGCCATCATCCTCGTGGTGTTTTCCGCCCTGGCCACCATCGTACTCCTGGCCGGCAACGTCTATGACGGACTCTTTGAGTCGGCACGGTTCGGTGTTTTCCAGGTCGTGTCAGCCCTGACCACCACGGGTTTCACCAGCACGGACTTTTACCTCTGGCCGGGCTTCCTGCCGCTGCTCCTGGTCTGCCTGGCCTTCATTGGCGGCTGCGCCGGCAGCACCGCTGGCGGTATCAAGGTAATCCGCATTGTTCTGCTCTATCGCCAGTCGGTGCGGGAAATCCGGCGCCTGATCCATCCCCACGCGGTGCTACCGGTCAAGTTCGGCGGCCGCACAGCGGCGCCCACGGTGCTCGAGGCCGTGATGGGGTTCTTCTTCCTGTTCACCGCCAGCACCCTGCTCATGACGCTGGCACTTCGCGCCACCGGGCTCGACCTCGTGACGTCGTTTTCAGCGGTGGCCGCCTGTATCACCAACCTCGGGCCCGGACTTGGTGACGTGGGTCAGTCCTATTCGACCCTGAACAACCCGGCCAAGCTCATCCTCAGCTTTGCCATGCTGGCGGGCCGCCTGGAAATCTATACGCTGTTGGTGCTGCTCACACCGGCCTTCTGGCGCGACTGAGGCGCTCGGCGAACACCGTTCAGTAGGCAGGTGGCGCGCCCTCCGGCCGGGCCCGGAAGCGCTTGTAGCCCCACAGGTACTGCTCCGGATCAAGCGCGATCACGGCCTCGACGCCGCGGTTCAGCGCCGCCAGCGCCGTGTCCATGTCCTCTTCATAGAGGCCGGGCTCGGCCGCAATGACATGGACGCGAAAGCGCCCATCGGCACCACGAACACATCCGGCGAAAAACGCCCGGGCACCGGTGCGGCGAAGCAGCCGGGGGACCAGCACACCGGTCAGGGCGGGGACGCCAAAAAAGGGCGCGAAGCGGCCGTCACCTTCTGTCGGCTCCTGGTCCGGCAGCACCCCCACGCCGCCGCCGTCACGCAGCACGTCCATGAGCGCCTTCAGCCCCCGGCGGTTGGCCGGCACCAGGCTTGCACCGAAACGTTCACGGCGCTCGATGAGGACAGCATCGACCGCCGCGTCACTACCCGGCTTGTACAGGGTGGCACCGAGGTCCTCGGACATGGCGAGACCCAGCAATTCCCAGGCCCCATAGTGCGGCGCCATGAACACGACGCCCGCACCCGAAGCGAGGGCATCGCGTAAGGCCGCCCAGCCCTCGGCGGGCTCGAACAGCGCAACAAAGCGCGCTCGGCTTCCATACCAGCACACGCCGGCTTCCAGCGCATTGCAGGCGTAGTGGAACATGGCGCGGCGCGCGCGATGCGCCTGCTCCTCCGGTGACAGTTCCGGATAGCACAGCGCCACGTTGGCCAGGGAGACCCGCCGCAAACGGCTGGCGCTTCGCCACAGCAGTGCAGCCAGGGGATGAGCCAGTGCATGCAGCAGTCGAAGCGGCACAAGGCTCAGCACGCGGGCCAGGGCGCGAAAGAGGAATCCGCTCATGGCGACTGGCGACCGAGGTGCGCTCGCCGCGAGCTCACTGCTACACTGCGGCGCGCCGGGGATTGGATCGAAGATGATCGCATTGCTGCAAAGGGTATCGGAAGCCAGGGTCACAGTGAACGACCCGGGCGAAACACGGGTCACGGGCGCCATCGGCGCCGGGCTGCTGGCCTTCATCGGCGTGGAAAAGGGCGACACGCAGGCCCAGGGCGCACGTCTGCTGAAGCGCCTCCTGGCCTATCGCGTGTTTCCCGATGCGCAAGACAAGATGAACCTTGATGTGCGCCAGGCGGGCGGCGCACTGCTGCTCGTATCGCAATTCACGCTGGCGGCCAACACGGACAAGGGCAATCGGCCAAGCTTCTCGAGCGCGGCACCACCCGCGGAGGGGCGCGCCCTCTTCGATGATTTCGTGGAGCGGGCGCGCGCGGCCATCGACGTCGTGGAAACGGGTGAATTCGGGGCGCACATGCGGGTGCAGCTGGTGAACGACGGCCCGGTGACCTTTCGGCTGCGCGTTCCTCCACCCGCATGAACTTCCCCTTGCTCGACGGTCTCGCCCTGGTCGGGGTTGCCGTATTCGCAGTGTCTGGAGTACTGGCGGCGGCTCGACATGGTCTGGATTGGATGGGCGCCCTGGTGCTGGCCGCACTGACCGCGATCGGTGGCGGCACGCTGCGTGATTTGCTGCTCGACCGACCCGTGTTCTGGCTCGATGACACGCGGCACCTGTGGGTGATCCTGGTGACAACAGCGCTGACCATTGCCTACACCCGCTTCTTCCAGCCGCCCCACGGGCTGCTGCGTAGTGCCGATGCGCTCGGCCTGGCCCTCTTTGCCATTCTCGGCGCCCAGGTGGCCGAGGAACTTGGAGCCACGCCGATGATCATAGTAATGATGGGTGTTATCACCGGGGTAGCTGGTGGGGCACTGCGCGATACACTGGTGGGCGAAATTCCGCTGATTTTTCGGGCGACGGAGGCGATCTACTCCACCGCCTGCGTCGCCGGGATCGCGCTCTATCTGGGCGTTCAGGCGGCCGGTTTGGCGCGTGAACCGGCCATGCTGACTGGCATCGGGGCCATTGCGGTCTTGCGTATTGCCGCGATCATCAAGAAAATTCGGCTACCGGCGGTACGGGAACGAGGGTAACCGGCCCGCTTTGAGAGAGGACAAACACATGAAAGGACAACAAATCCTTATGACCTTGCTGTGTGCCATGCTGGCGCTCGGGGCCGGCCCGGTGGTGGCCGAGGAACCCATGGCTGAGGAACAAAAGGTCACCACGCGGGAAATGGTGGACAGCAAGCTGGCCGATATGAAAGACCGGCTCGCGCTGGACGAGTACCAGTGGACCCAGGTTGAGATGATTTTGAAGAGCAGCATTCGCGAACGCGTCGCCATCATCCGACGCTACGGTCTCGATGGAGACGAGGTCCGCCTCGCGAACCTCGAGGGCAGCGAAAAACGCGCCATGCGACGGGAGCTCAAGGACTGCCGCAAGAATGCGGAAAAACGCATGAAGCGCTACCTCGACAAGGAGCAGTACCAGGAGTTCAAGACGATTCAGGAAGAAATACACGAAGAGCTGTTGGCACGCATCGAAGCCATCTGACCCGTCACCGTGTCAGTCGGCGCAACGCATGCTGAAGCGCCGCCTGTTCGTCTGTCGGGCCACGGGCCCAAGTCTCATCCCCATCCGGTGCGCCTGGCGCGCCGGACGATCTGCCTTCAGCCCCCGGAATCCCGCAGCTTGCGGGTGAGCGTGTTGCGACCGACGCCGAGCAGCCTGGCAGCCTCAATGCGCTTGCCGCCCGTATGATCCAGAGCCACCTGGAACAGGACTTGCTCCATGGCTGATCGCGCCTCGGGCATCAGGTCCGGGCGTCCGGACTGAATCGCCTGCCGCGCCCAGTCGCGCAGTTGCGTGCGCCAGTCTCCCGCCCCGGCGTCGTCACTGCCGGACGCACCAGCATCCACGGGCAAGTCCTCGGGAAATACCTGCTCGCCCGGCGCCATGACACACAGCTGCCGACAGACGTTCTGGAGCTGGCGCACATTTCCCGGCCAGCGGCGCGTCTGCAGTGCAGCGAGCGTTTCCGGCCGCAGGTGCTTCCGCTCAAGGCCCATGTCCGCCGCCGCCTGATCGAGGAAATGGGTGGCCAGGGCGGGAATGTCCTCAGGACGCTCACGCAAAGCCGGCAGGTCAATGTTGATGACGTTCAGGCGATGAAACAGATCCTCCCGGAACCGTCCCTCGACGATGTGCTTCTCCAGGTCCTGGTGCGTCGCGGCGATCACCCGCACATCCGCCTTGAACAGGTCACGACCGCCCACCCGGTAGTAGTCGCCCTCGGCCAGGACGCGCAGTAAGCGCGTCTGCAGGGGCAATGGCATATCACCAATCTCGTCGAGAAACAGGGTGCCTCCGGCGGCTTCCTCGAAGCGCCCCGGTCGGGTGGCGTGGGCGCCGGTGAAGGCACCCCGCTCGTGACCGAACAGCTCCGATTCGAGCAGCTCACCGGGAATGGCCGCCGTGTTGATGGCAATAAAGGAACCGCGCGCCCGCGGACTGTGGTCATGCAAGGCGCGGGCGACCACCTCCTTGCCGGCCCCGGTCTCACCGGTGATCAGCACGCTGATGTCCGAGCGCGACAGGCGCCCAATGGTGCGAAACACCTCCTGCATGGCCGGCGAATCGCCGATCACCTGGTTGGGGGGGGGCGTGTCCGATGGCGCATCAGGTGCAGGACGGTCAGCCACGGCACTGGCCACCACCGAAAGCACTTGCTCGAGGTCAAAGGGCTTGGGCAGATAGTCGAAGACACCCTGCTGAAAGGCGTTGACGGCGGCATCGAGATCGGAAAAACCGGTCATGGCGATGACCGGGATGTCGCGCTTTTCTTCCCGCAACGTGTCGAGCACGGTCAGGCCGTCGGCGTCCGGGAGCCGGATGTCCGTGAGGATCACGTCGGGGGAACCCTCGGCAAGGGCTTCGTGTAGCTCGGTCACGGTGGCGTAGGTTTCAACCTCATAGCCCGCGCGTGACAGGGCGCGCTCGAGCACGAAGCGGATCGAGTCATCATCATCCGTCACCCAAGCGCGGGCGTGCTGTGTCATGACTGGCCTCCACAATCATCTGCGGAGCCCTTGGGCCCGGTGCCCTCGGGTCCGGCATCCTGAGGCCCGGTCCCTCGCTGATCCTGCACAGCTGTGACACTGGCGATCCCCGGGCGAACGTGCTCAGCACCGGGAAACGGCAAATGCAAGGAGAATCGGCTGCCCGGTTCCAGCGGCGCGTAGGTCACCAGACCACTGTGGTCTGCTGCGATTTGCTGCACCAGGGCCAGGCCGAGACCGGTGCCTTCGCGCCGACTAGTGACCATCGGCAAGAATAGCAGGGGCCGAAGACTGTCAGGGACACCGGCGCCGTCATCTTCAATGTCGATGCGAACGACCGTTCCCCGACTCTCCTCTAGCAGCGCGGAACCGTGCTCGATGCGCGTGCGAATCGCGATGCGCGAGGCGTCGGACTGCGCCGCATTCTTCAGCAAATTGAGCAGCAGCTGGCGAATGGCGGTCTCGTCACCCTGAAGCGGCGGTATGGAGGGGTCGTAGTCGCGCCGGAGCGCCACAGACGCATGCTCGGAGGCGATCAGCTCCAGCGACTCCTGGAGGCAGCGGTGGATATCGAACAGCTCTTGGTGGGCGGCCGGCTGCCAGAAGCGCTTGATCAGTTCATCGATGCGGTCAACCTCGCGCATGATCATGGTGGCCAGGCCGCCCAGCTCTCCCTCGCCAAGCTCCGCCGCCATCATCTGGGCCGCGCCGCGAATCCCACCGAGGGGATTGCGGATTTCGTGCCCCAGGTTCCGACGCAGCAGGCTCATAAGCCCGGTCTGCACCTCCAAACGCTGGAGTTCTTGCTGATTCTGGGTCCACTCGAGGCTGTGGCATTCGAGCAGCAGGCGTTGCTCGTCGAGCT
This sequence comes from Pseudomonadota bacterium, assembly GCA_038749855.1. Taxonomy (GTDB): domain Bacteria; phylum Pseudomonadota; class Gammaproteobacteria; order Xanthomonadales; family SZUA-36; genus Marinihelvus. Next base: position 246 of record JBCDHO010000067.1, on the reverse strand, counting down.
GCTGTATCGAACAGTCGTAATGGCCGCCGGGCAGCGCGCAGTCATGAAGCCGGCGCGGTCTTTGGTCCTGGAAGGTGTCGCTGATGGCCTGGGTAAGTTCGCCCGGCACTTCTTTCAGTGAATCGAGCGTTGCGCCGAGCAGCCGATCGCGGCTGGCGCCGAGGCACTCTTCCGCGGCGCGGTTGGCCTGGGTCAGCCGCAGTGAGGCATCCAGTTCGATGACGACCGTATCAAGCTCGTCAATCG
>JBCDHO010000066.1:0-9550 GCA_038749855.1 Pseudomonadota bacterium | reverse complement strand
CGCGTTTCCCCGTACGGCCTGCCGATCATCCTGTGCATACGCCGACCCCCAGACAGCTGCAGCGACGGCGAAGCCAGCTCAAGATCGAGGGCCTGCGGTTTGCCTTCCGCGATTGTGGCTCGGAAACGGGCCATGGCCATGGGCCGATAGGCGTCGTGGGTGAGGTCCTCGCCACGCGAGTAGGTCACCTTTACGGGCCGTCCGGGCGTTGCCATTGCCGCCCGCACCGCGGCCTCCACGTCATCCATTTCAAAGCGCCGGCCGAACGCGCCACCCATGTAGGTCGTATGGACCCGAACGGCGTCCCTGGCCAAACCGGTCAGCTTGGCTCCGACCTCGACGGCAAGGTCCGGAAACTGGTTCCCCGCCCAAATATCGAGGCGCCCATCCCTGAGCCAGGCCGTGGCGTTCATGGGCTCGAGGGGCGCGTGCGCCAGGAAGGGCACGCGGTATTCACCGCTGATCACCTGGCCCGCGTCGAGCGACGAATCGACATTGCCCCGTTCCAACGCGTCGAAAGCCGGTCCCCGTTCCATGGTGGACAGCACGATGGCCTCGTGTTCGGCGGTCGTGTCCGGGTAGGGCGCCGGGCCCCAGTCGAACTCGATGAGGTCCACAGCACGCATCGCGTACCAGGTATTGCTGGCGATGACGATCACGCCATCGCGCAGGGACACGATGTCTGATACGCCCGGTGCGCTGAGGGCCTGCGTCGCGTCGAAGCTGGTCATGGTCCCGCCGAGCCGCGGGTTGCGCCGTACCGTCGCATGCAGCATGTCCGGCAAGCGGACGTCGATGCCGTACTCTGCCGTCCCCGTACATTTCTCGACCATGTCGGCACGCGGCAGTGACGTTCCCAGCAGTCGCCATTCACTGCGCGGTTTCAGCGGCGGATCGGCGGGCGCCGGCAGGGTAGCGGCAACCGCCGCCAGGGACGCGTAAGAAAACGCCCTGCCGCTTGTATGAACGACCGAGCCCATGCGAGTCGACAGTTCTTCCACCGGCAGATCGTGCGTGCGGGAGGCCGCTTCCAGCAGCATCATGCGCGCCGCGGCACCGGCCTTGCGCATTTTCACGAAACCGTCGCGAATGGAGGTCTGACCACCGGTTGCCTGGCGGGGCCGGTGCGGCCGGCGTTTCCAGAACGGCCGAGGGCCAGTGCCATACATAATGTCGTTGGCGTAGAGTTCCGAGGCAGGCCCATGGCGTACGTGGATGGCGTCGAAATCCACGTCGAGTTCCTCGGCCACCAGGGCGGCGAGGGTGGTCTGGATGCCCTGCCCCATCTCGGCGCGCGGCGAAATGAGCGCAATCCCCTCCGCGTCGACGATGACGTAGGGCGTGATCGCGACCTGCCCCGGTTCCAGGGGCGGCTGTACGCTCCCCCGGCCCTCGCGATGCAGCACGACGCCCACGGCGACACCGCCGGCCACGGCGGCCGAACCGAGAATGAACGCGCGTCGGGTGGTCAAACTGCCCCCCCGGTGTCGTCAGCAGCCAGCTGTCGCGCCGCGCGCTTCACGGCGCGTCGGATGCGCACATAGGTGGCGCAGCGACACAGATTCGGCGAGAGCGCCGCGTCGATGTCCCGCTCCGTCGGATCCGGAGTCCGGGCCAGCAAGGCGGTCGCCGCGGTGATCTGACCCGGCTGGCAGTAACCACACTGCGCGACCTGCTCGTCGATCCAGGCCTGCTGGACCGCATGCCTCTGCGCCGGCGTGCCGAGGCCCTCGATCGTCGTGATCGTGCCGGTCACGTCGCCGACGCGGAGCAGGCAGCCACGCACCAGCGCGCCATCGAGCAAAACGTTGCACGCGCCGCAATTTCCGATGCCGCAACCGTATTTGGTACCGGTCAGACCCAGCTCATCACGCAGGACCCAGAGCAAGGGCATGTCCGGGTCCACGGTAACCGTGTACGGATCACCGTTCACGGTGAGTTCGATTGGGTTCCACTGGGAAGTCAAGAAGAAGGTCCGGTAGGCCATGGGACAATGCGTCGCAATTATACCCCAAGCCCCGGTCTCGCCCGTTGGCTGTTGATCGCCGTATGCCAGGATTTGACTGAGTCAAAAGGGCGTCATAACAGCGTCAGCGGCCCAGGCGCCAGAAGGCTTAGTCCCTTACTGGCGTTCCAGGCGCGTCAGGCTGATCCGGTTCTTGCGCTGGAAAAACCGCGTCGTGTAGCGCTCCCGAAAGGTCACCTCATAACCCTCCGGAGGCTGCAGGCGCTTGACCTGCTGATGCTGCACCACCCAAACCACTGAAGCCTCCCCGCTCCGGTCTCTGTTCAATGCCGACAACAGCTTTTGGCCAACAGGCCGAGGCCCGTAGTCTGTCTCCACGGGCATGGGGGCACGGTAGTAGTAATCAAAACCGATCATGCTGAAGGGCGTTCCCTGTGGGGCAAAAAGCAGCACTCGGTCTCCCGGCCGACCTTGATTCAGCAGGATTTGCGTTGGAGTCTTGAAATCGGGCCGCCAGGCTTCGGTCAGAACGGTTCGGGACGTACCCACGCTGACCAGCAACAGCACCACCAGCGCGCCAACGCTCACGGCCAGCCCACCACGCTGAACCAAGGACGCGGAAATGGCTGAACCCCTTGCACCAAAGCCACGGTCCAGGCCAGCTGCCATGAGCAATGCAAACGCGGGCAGCACGCCAACAAAGTAGCGAATGAAGATGATGGGCTTGAGCAGGGAAACGAGGGCTGCTATGAGCACGGTTCCCGCAACGATGGCCAGGAGGAGTCCGTGCGTGTAGCGACGCACGCCATCGGCGGAACGCATCGTAATCCGCAATCCCGCCAGGGTCAGCACCCCGATGGCTAGGCCGACCACCCCGCTCAGCAGCGGGCTGACGCGCTCGAACAGCGTGAAAAACTGAATCGGTAACAGCAAGACCCCGTCAGCAGGAAGCGCCTTGAGGTGGGAGACGGGGTCATTGTGCAGCTGGAACCAGAGGGTGGGTAACCAGGGCAGGAACAGCAGGAGCGCCGCCAAGTTGGCGCCCAGCCAACGCAAGAGCAGACGTCGTTCCCGGCGGAACGCAAGCAGGTATCCCCCGGTGAAAACGCCGGCGGCCAACAGGCTCAGGCCTGCATAGTAGTGACAGTAGAGGCTGGCCGCCGCTGTCAGGGCATAGACCGCCCAGTCCTGCAGCCTGTTGCGGTTCATGGCGTGGACTAGCGCAGCCGTCCACAGAGCCACGAGCAGCGCCAGCAGCGCGTACATTCGCCCTTCCCTGGAGTAGTAGAGATGCAGGGGAAGCGCCACCAGGACGCCCGCAGCGATCAGTCCAACCCGCGTGCTGAAAGCGTAACGCCCGAGTCGAAAACACAGCCACAGCGTGAGCAGCCCAAACACCACGCTGGGAAAGCGCTGCATCCATTCGCTGTCCCCGAACTGCAGCCAGGGTCTGAGCACGCCGAGGGGGTAAAGCGGTGGATGAGTTCCCGGGCGGATCAGGGCGTAGGCCTCGCTCAGGGTCGCCTGGGTCGCTCGCTCATGGCTCAGGATCTCGTTATTCCAGAGACTGTCATCGCCCAGGCCCCAGAGCCGTGCGCTGCCGGCGAGGAGCAACAGGATCAGCAGTATGCCCAGCGATGCACGATTCAGGCGGCGGGGTTCATCGGGCATTGAGGCTGTTTCCATGATGCGCAGGGCATGGCGGGTGCATCAGGAGCCTACCCGGCATCCTCGTAGCATGGCAACCATGAACCTGTTAGCCTGACGGCCTTCCGCGATCCGGTCCAGAAACCGTGTCTTCAGCCCGCGCCCAAACCTCCAGCCAAACCTTCAGCGTCGTCGTTCCCGCCAAGGACGAAGCGCAGAATCTTCCCACCCTGGTGGACCAGATCCTCGCAGTGTTTGATGACCTGGGACCGGGCGATCACGACATTATTCTTGTGGACGACGGCAGCACAGACCGGACCTGGGAGATCATTGGCGGCCTGGTCAAGGCGCATGGAAAGCAGATTCAGGGCGTCCGCTTGCGGCGAAATTTTGGCAAAGCGGTTGCGTTGGACTGCGGCTTTCGGCACGCACGCGGCGACGTAATCATCACCATGGACGCCGATCTGCAGGATGACCCTGCGGAGATTCCGCGTTTCCTCGACGCCATGAACAATGGCTACGATGTGGTTTCAGGCTGGAAACAGAACCGGCAAGATCCGGTGTCCAAGACCTTGCCCTCTCGCCTGTTCAACTGGGTCACGGCCCGAATCAGCGGCATCCCCCTTCATGACTTTAATTGTGGCTTCAAGGCCTACCGGCGGGCGGTCCTGGAACAGCTTCAACTCTACGGTGAGCTGCACCGCTACATCCCCGTGCTGGCCTTCGACGCTGGCTACTCCATCACCGAAGTTCCGGTACGTCACCGGGCGCGGACACACGGAAAATCGAAGTATGGGCTCGAGCGCTACGCCCGCGGTGTCCTGGACCTCATCACCGTGCTGGCCACCACCCGTTACCTTCACAAACCGGGCCACCTCTTCGGGGGCATCGGCCTGATCGCCGGAATCCTGGGCACCCTGATTCTCGCTTATCTGTCCGTACTCTGGGTGCTCGGTCTGGGCCCCATTGGAACACGCCCCCTATTCTTCCTGGGGGTCCTGCTGGAGATTCTCTGCATCCAGCTTCTGTCCCTGGGGGTGCTGGCCGAACTGGTCACCCGGCACTCAAACCGTCTGTCCACACTGGACCTGGTAGAAGAAGCACTGCTCTCGGAAAGCGGGATCACCACGCCGGACCCTGAGAATGCCTGACATGGACCGGGAGCAAAAGCAGGTTCGATGGGAAGACGGGGTGATCGTCGGCACCAGCGGCGGCAAGTACCAGACCCGCAATCCAGTGGGCCGCTGGCTGCTAAACAACTTCGATCGGAACCTCGTGGAACTCCTCAAACCACTTCACCCAAAGCGCATCACGGAGGTTGGCTGCGGTGAGGGACACATCACCCAACTGTTGCTGCGCCACACGGACGCGCCCATTCGCGCCCTCGATATCTCCGACGATATCCTCGATGACGCCCGTGCACAGGTGAATGGCGACCCCAGGGTGCGCTTCCTCAATCGCAGCATTTTTGATCTCGAACCGGGACAGGACGCCGCCGACCTGGTGGTGTGCTGCGAGGTGCTGGAACATCTTGAGAATCCGGAGGCGGGTCTGACGCAGCTCTTGAGCCTGACCCGATCTCATGCGCTCCTGAGCGTACCCCGGGAGCCCATCTTCCGAGCCATGAACTTTGCCCGCGGCGCGTACCTGAGTGATTTCGGTAACAGCCCTGGGCACATTCAGCACTGGTCGCGGAGCCAATTCCTCCGCTTTCTTGGCGACCGCTTAAGCATTCGAGAGGTTCGCTCGCCCCTCCCCTGGACCATGGTGCTGCTGGAGGTGCGGTGACGCGCACAGCCTTGCGTCGCTGGCTACCCCGCGCGGGAAACGCGCTGGCCGGCGCGGCGATCGTCTATGTCCTTATCGGCCTCTGGGGTCAGCGCGAAGCCCTGGGCGACTGGGAACCCACGCCAGCCACGCTCGCCTTCGTTGCGGGCGCAATGGCGCTCTACGCTGCGGCGAATCAGTTTCTTGCCATCAGCTGGCACAGGCTCCTGGGCCTGTTTGATGTCACCCGCACACTCTCCTTCTCTAGCGCCCGGTCCATCTACGCGCGAAGCCAGATGGCCAAATACCTTCCCGGTAATGTGCTCCACCTTGCCAGCCGCCATGTTCTGCTGCGCGAGCGGGGCTACGGTCACACCGTCCTGCTGGCCACGGCCATTCATGAAATGGCCGGATTGATGGCGGCCGCTTCACTGATCGCCGTACTGGCTTTCACTATTCTGGGCATCGTGCTGGCCTCCCTAGGGGTCTGGACGCTGTTGTTGCCCATCGCAGTCGCCGGTGCTTTCCTGGTCGGACATCGCTTGATTATTCGCTTTGGCTGGCTTCCCGAGCTACCGACCGCCACATCGTCGCAAATGATGGAGCTGCGGCTCGCCAGTGTGCTGCTCAGCTATCTCGGCTTTTTTGTCCTCGCTGGACTGGCCCTTACCCTGGTGGCCCGCGGCATTGGCGGCCCCCTGCTGGGTCACGCCATGACTACCTCCTTTGTCGTATTCGCCATCAGTTGGATGGCCGGCTTTCTAACCCCGGGCGCACCTTCGGGCATTGGTGTTAGGGAAGCGGTGATCGTGACGCTCCTGGATGGTGTGTTTCCCCCTGCGCAGGCTCTGCTGATGGCGCTGGTTTTTCGAGGAGTCACGGTGCTGGGTGATCTACTCTTCCTGGCATTATCAGCGCTGCGGAACGGGGAATCGGTCGGGGACGCTTGAAGCGGGCTGGCGCCGCGGCATCAAGACCATCGTCCAGCGCACAGGGGTCCGACGTGAGGTTACGAGGCATCCGCAAAAGCTCGCGCTGTGTCGCCTGAGCGTCTGATCCCGAAGGCGATGAACTGACTTGAGGCGTAAGCGACAGCTTTGGCAGTAAGCATTCGAAAAGAAACTGTTGCGACAGGCCGGAACTTTACTTTGACGGGCCGTGAAAGCCATGATCACCTTTACCGGTCCCCTTAGATTGATCGGAGGCAAAAGGCGCCAGAGACCGCAAGCACGCATTCGCCGATGCCGTTGAAACGTTGATGAATCCGTGTTTCACATGGGCGCGACACTGGGCGACGCATGTTGTTATGGTAATGGCTGTGTCACGGGTCGCCTTGCGGCCTCTTTAGCAACGGCGTCTCCTACCCCCAACCGGCCCTAGAGCACCGCTGACACAGGAGCGTTTCTCCGCAAAGCGCACGACCGCGCCCACGACCACCGCAGGCCCTGGAGGAGCCCATGCCCACGACCAACGCGAAGCCGTTTCTCAGGCCATTGTTTCTGGCGGCCTGCCTTTTGGCGGGCGCCGAGGGGCTGCGAGCGCAAGACGCGGGCCCTATCCTCCGCTCACCGGACCCGATCGGCGACTACATGGCAGCCATCGACGAAGCCGAGGGTTTCGACAGTGCATACTCCGTTCAGCTCGCTGACCTCTATCTCGGCCTCGGCGGTGAACTTGTGCGTGCCGGGAAAATCGAAGAGGCGCGCGATGCCTATTTCTCAGGCGCCCAGATCGTTCGCGTCAACTTTGGGCCGGACGCGCCGGAACAGGTGAACTACCTGCTTGCACTCGCCGAGCTCGACCTGATCGAGACCAACTGGGAGGACGCCGACGACCTTATGCACAGCGCATTTCGCATCTTTGCCAGGGGCGATGGCAGTGGGGCGGACGGCCAGCTCGCTTCCCTGCAGCAGCTGCTCGACTGGTACCGGGACCGCTATCCGGACATGCCACCAACCGAGCAATTTCGAGCCCTGCTTCGATCAGAGCAGATCACACGGGAAATGGCAGGCATCGAAGAAGGGAATTCTGGCTTGCAGACCACGCAGACCGCAGCACTCTACCGACAGGTTGGTCACCTGAACTACCGTGTCGCCGAATACCTTGCACAGCTGCTGTACGCCCAGAACCGCTCTGGAACGACATCGATGACGCTGCCAGAGGTCGCCCGCTGGGACGGGCAACGCGGCGCCATTAACCCACCCTACGATATGGGTGTGGAGGCCTATAGAAAGGCCGCCGAGTCCGTGGCTGCCAACCCGCAAGCCACGCCGCAACAGAAGGCCGAGGCCCTCGCCCAGCTTGCCGACTGGCATCTCACCTTTGGCAAGGTGGGTGACGCGCGCCGCACCTACGGCGAGGCTTGGCAACTGCTCGCCAGCACCGCTGAGCTCGAAGACGCCCAGTTTTACTTTGGCACCCCCACACCGGTACGCTTTCTGAATCAAACCCCGCTGAAACCCGGCACCCAGGAAGCCATGCCGAAGGAAGGTTTGGACGTGACCATGACAGTGACCAAAACGGGTAGCGTACTTAACGTTCGCGTTGCGAATTCGGCAGACGAGCTGCCGAATTCACAGGTCAGGGCCATAAAGTCTGCCCTGAAACGGTTGCGCTTTCGCCCGCGCGTGGACCAGGGGCAAACGGCAGAAACGCGAGAGTTCCTCTGGCGCGTTGCCGTTGAGTCACCGGCGGAGACCACGTGATGCGCCGCCTGATCAACAACCCGGCACGGATGACGTGGCTGGCGGGCTTGAGCATCGCCACACTCGCTCTGAGCGCCTGCCAGTTGCCCCAGTCTCAAGGGCCAAGCATGCCCCAGCCGCAGTCCTCGCCCTCAGGTTCGCCGTCCTCACCGTCGAGTCCGTCGCAGTCTGAACCCCAGGACGGGTCCGAATCTTCTACATCGTCCTCCTCGTCTTCTTCTTCGACTTCCTCCTCCTCGTCGTCATCCTCGTCATCGTCGTCCGCAGGTCAACAGGGCAGTCCGGGCGCCTCCGGCTCCATGGGCGAGGCGCTGGAGATGCCTGAACCCTTCGGCCCTTCCGGCAGTGAAGGTCTGGGCGAGCTCGACCAGGCCCTGGAAGACGCCCTCGGGGAATTTGATGAGATGGTTCAGGGTGAAGGCGGTGGCGGAGAGCCGAGTGACATCGATATCCTTGATCCCATGGCCGGCGGCCCAGCACAGCCAGACCCCAACGATCTGCTCGCTGAGAACACCTACGGCGGTGAGAGCGAAAGCGACAGCCCCATGCAGGAAAATCAAGGCCACGCCCAGCGGGCCCAGTCCGGCGGCGGATCATCATCGTCCTCGGCAGCCTCGTCGGGGTCTCAGGGCGCACAAGGCAGCCAGCAGTCCGGCAGCCAGTCACAGAGCAGCTCGCAGGCCAGCAACGGGGAGTCCCAGGGCAGCGGCGCTGGCGCCGCGCCACCGGAGAGCTACGGCCAGGCGAGTGGTGCTTCGGTTGCGGGAAGCCAGGGCGCTGACGAAGTCATTCCCATTCCCGACGACGTGGGCGACGGACGTGACGACGACATTGTGCTGAAGCAGCTGCGGCAAGCGGCGCTTCAGGAGAAGGATCCGGTGCTGAGAGACCGTCTGTGGGACGAGTATCGCCGCATCCGGGCAGGAAGATAAAACGATGGTTAAACGACCCCTCCGTTCCATACTGCTGGCTACCGGATTTGCGGCGCTTGCGGCGCCAGCCTGGGCCGTCGTCGACAAGAAAACCTCGGCCACACCGGTCGCGGTCGCCACGCCCACGGCGCCGATTCCCGCTTCGGCACTGCTCGATGTTGGCATACCACCGCTGAACGACGGCCTGCACCTCACCGACGAGGACGACACGGTGTTTCCCGAAGTTCGCTATGCCGAGGCGATCTATTTTTCAAACCAGCTGGCCAAAACCATGGAGCGAAGCGGTGCCTGGGGCGCTGTTCGCGTCACGCCTTCGATGGACGTGGTGAAGGATCTCTACGTCACGGGGACCATCCTGCAGTCCGACGGCGAGACACTGGATATGCAAATCGAGGTGGTCGACGCGGCAGGCGTCAAGTGGCTGTCTAGACGCTACGCCCACACGGTCGGTAAATACGCCTATGACCGACGCCTGAAAAACCTGGGCGACCCGTTCCAGAACCTGTTCACGCGAATCGCCAACGATATTCTGG
>JBCDHO010000065.1:0-9631 GCA_038749855.1 Pseudomonadota bacterium | reverse complement strand
CTGCCCAAGGGCAGCGGCGCCAGAACCAGCACCCCCATAAACAACCAGAAAACAACAGCCAGCACAGCCCACCCGACAACGCCATCAATACACCAATCCTAGGCCCCCCCGCACCAACAGAAAAGACCCACCCCACCAAACCAAGCCGGGCTGGGCTGCACTGCACTGGGCGCGGCTGGACTGGGCTGGGCTGAGCTGGACTGGACTGGACTGGACTGGACTGGAGAATCTCGTGGTACCAAGGTCCTCGTGATGTGTGCTTTCCAAGACCGTGCGAGGCAGGAAGCCGAGCCCGAGCCTACAGGGACGTATTCACGGCGTGTCTTGGAAAGCACACGTCACGAGGACCAACCCCAGAACTTCCCAGGTCAGTCTTTCCCAGTCTGCAACAGCCGCTGCACAGTCCCATCGAGCACGAGACAACTCAGCACCCCAGAGTGGAACGCCCCCGTATCGAGTCCAATTCGATTGGGCCGCAGCTCCACCTCCGGCGAGATCGTATGCCCATGCACGATGACCGCGCCGTGATTCTGCTCACTCTCGATGAACTCATCGCGAATCCACAGCTGGTCTTCGAAGTGCTGGTCCTCGAGATCGACGCCGGGACGAATGCCCGCATGCACGAAGTAGTAGTCACCTGAACGCCAGCTCAGGAGGCCATCCTCGAGGAACCTGCGGTGCGTGTCCGGCAGCACTTCTTCCAGTTCCCCGGCCAGCTTTTTCATGTCCTTCATGAGGGGCATAAAGGTCACGGTGATGCCATAGCTCATGAGCGTCTCGCGGCCGCCGAAGCTCAGCCAGCCGGCCGTGGCCTCGGGGTAGTCGAGGAAGTCGAGCATGGCCTGCTCGTGGTTGCCCTTCAGGAAGACGGCCTCAAAGCCCTCGAGCTGCGGCTCGAGCAACAGCTCGACCACCTGCTTTGACTGCAGGCCCCGGTCGATGTAATCGCCGAGATAAATGACCTGCTTGCGACCACCATAGTCCGCGGCGTCCGCGCGAATCATTTCGTGCAGGTCAATCAGCAGATCAGCGCGACCATGAATATCGCCGATCGCGTAGAGCCTGGTGCCGTCCGGTGCGCTGGCTTTGCCCCCTTCCGTGGGAGCGCTTGGTCTTTTTCGGTTGAACAGACGGATCACCGTTCAGCCCCCATTTCGCGCAATATTGTTGTGTTCTGACTACCTAATACGGATTCGATCCGCGAAAGATCTAACCGGTCCGCGTTTAACGCGCGCCGGAAGGCACGCTCCTGGGTGCGCCAAGCCAGCAGCGTCTGGTCGCGAAGCAGGCTGCGTGTCTCTGCATCGAAGTAGTCGACGTGCGCGTAGCCCAGCTCCAGCCTCGGTAACAGCAGCGAGGGTTCAACGCGGCCAGCAAGGATGGACATTTCCAGGGGTTCGGCGACGGTCTCGGGCGGTCGGCCCAGAGCGGCACGGGCCCGGGCAATGCGCAGCCAGGTTCCGGGGCGAGCCGGGGCCCGGCGGACGGTCTCGAGCCCTGCCCGCTCCGCACGCACCAGCGCCGGACGCTGAAGCCAGGGTTTTTCGACCAGGTCGATGGCCTGCAGGTAGTTCAGCAAGCTAAGGCCTTCGTAGTAGCGATAGTGCGGATGGCGCTCGATGGCGGCGCGGGCCTGGGCGCGAAGCGCGTCCAGTTGCGCACTGGGCACGGTGCGTTCGCGGAAATAGCGGCTGATGGCCGTATCCACGGGCAGGTAGATCAGACTGGCCTGCACCCGCGGCAACGCCAGCGTGAGCAGGCCCAGGGCGAGCACGATCGCGGCCAGCGCCCAGAGGCGACGGCCGGGTTTCAGGCGGTCCGGGACGCCGGCGGAATCACGGCCCGGTGCTGGGCGTTCGCCCATGAAGTTCCTCCCCGTTCAGCAGCGCTAACGCTACACCGGATGGCTTTGAATTGCATGGTGCTTTGACGCGCTTCTGTGCGTTGCATTGCAGGGTGCAACGGACCGCTTCTGTGCGTTGACGCTCGGGCTGCCACGCAACGCGCCCGCTTGTTGAATGGCAGGGTGCGATACCGCAGCGTTGTTCCTTCCCCATTCACCATGGCTCAGGTAGGCTGTGCCGCGGGCGTCGATGCGAAATCGGTGCCACGACACTGCCACGATCGCTAAGGACCCCTTGCTGACGATGCGACCTGCCATTGCCATGGTCATTGCCCTATTGGTGAGCCTGTTACCGCTGACGGCCTGGGCAGCCGGCGGCGAGATGCCCTCGCTGGTGCACGATATCGGCATCAGCCTGCTCACCGCGGGCCTGATCGCCCTGGTGTTTAACCGCTTTCGGATCCCCTCCATCGCGGCGTTCCTGGTTGCGGGCATCCTGGTGGGTCCCCTGGGTCTCGAACAGGTTACCGATCGGGACAACATCGACACGATCGCCCAGCTGGGCTTCATCTTCCTGTTGTTCCTGATCGGCCTGGAGATCGACGTCAAGAAGGTCTTTGGCAGCGGCAAGGCCGTGACCGTCACCGGCTTCCTGCAGTATCCGCTGACCATCGCCTTTGGCTGGATCATTGTGAAGGGCCTGGTCATGCTTGGCATCGGTGGCACACTGCTCGCCGAAAGCGCGCAGGCGCCGCTTTACCTGGGTGTCGTCATCGCCGGCTCGTCCACGCTGCTGGTGGTCAAACTCTTCCAGGAACACTTCGAGCTGGACACGGAGCCGGGGCGCATGGCGCTCGGCATGCTGATCTTCCAGGACATCTGGGTGATCATCGTGATCCTCCTTCAGCCCAACCTCCTGAACCCGGAGTTTGGCCCCATCCTGATGTCCTTCGCCGGCATTATTGTGCTCGGGCTGTTTTCCATCATGCTGGCGCAGATGGTGTTTGAAATCTGCTTCGAGTGGATCGCCAAGACGCCGGAGCTTACGCTGACCGCGGCCCTGGCCTGGTGCTTCACGGTGGTGTTCTTCGGGCAGAGCATCGATCCCATCTTCGAGCTGACACTGGGCTTCAACCCGCACATGAACGTGAGCTCAGGCATGGCAGCGCTCATCGCCGGCGCCTGCATCGCCAACCTGCCCTCCTCTACGGAAGTGATCACCAAGGTCAGCATCGTGAAGGACTTCTTTATCACGCTGTTCTTCGTGGCCCTGGGCATTTCGATTCCCATGCCCGAGGGTTGGGACGTCATCATCTTGGCACTGATTCTCGCCTTCCTTGCGATTCTGGCGCGCCTGGTAATCTTCTTCCCGCTCTACTACTTCACGGGCGTGGACCAGCGCAACGCCATGGTGACCTCGATCCGCCTGGCGCAGATCTCTGAGTTTGGCCTGGTGATCTGCTTCCTGGGCACGCAGCTGGGGCACATCAGCCCGGCCCTGAGCTCCGCGGTGATTTTCGCCTTTGTGATCACCGCCCTGGCGACGCCGCCCATGTACAAAAAGGCGTACGAGCTGCACGCTGCCATGCAGCCGCTGCTGGAGTTTTTACGCTTCAAGTCACCCAGCGATGACGGCGAGGCAGGCGGGCGGCGTTACCGCCTGGCCCTGCTCGGTTTCCATCGACATGCCTCGAGCCTGCTGGCAAACCTGGCCGAGGACGACCCGGACCTGCTCAAGGAAACGCTGGTGGTCGACTTCAACGTCGCCATCCACGACCGCATCGCGGAACTCGGCGCCACCGTCAAGTATGGCGACCTGAGCAACTCGGAAACGCTGCACCACCTGGGCCTGGCGCATTCGGACGTCATTATCTGCACGATCCCCGACGATCTGCTGCGCGGCATCGACAACCGGGGGCTGGTGTACACGGTGCGCGAGATCGCACCGAATGCCGTGGTGATCGCCAACGGCATCAGTTTTGAAGAAATCGAAAAAGTGTATGATGCGGGAGCGGACTACGTGTACATGGCGCGGCTGGAAAGCGCCCACGCCTTGGGGGAGGCGGTACACGAAGCCCTGGCCAGTCGTATCGAGATTTACCGGGAACAGAACATCGAACGGAATCGTTTGAAAACAGGACGGAAGGAAGTACTGAACTGATTATTGGTCCTGGAAACAGCTGTTCCCGAATTTTTGCTCGGCAATAAAACCTCGGCAAATAATACGAAGGGGAATCGGTTTTGACGCGGCTCGTACAGATCACGGATACCCACATCACCCACCGCGGCGAGATGCTCTACGGCCAGGTGGACACCCCCGAAAACCTCCGCGACACGGTAACGGAGATCAACCGCATTCGGCCGCGGCCAGATCTGGTGGTCGTCACCGGCGACCTCGTGGAGCAACCCGACCGGGAAAGCTATCTCCACCTCAAGGAACTGCTCCAGCGCCTGCAGGTGCCCGTCTTCGTGCTGCCCGGCAACCACGACGACCCGGAAATGATGCACGCGCACCTGGAGGACACGCCCTGGTTTCCGGTGACCGACGACACCTTCCAGTACTCGGTGGAGATGGAAGAGTTCCGGCTCATCGCCCTTAACAGCCACGCCGGCGGCAGCGAGCTGCCGGAGCTGGACGGCGAACACCTGGCCTGGCTCGTCAACGAGCTGCCCAAGTCCAATAAGCCCACGATGATTGCCATCCACCACCCGCCCATGGTGACCGGCATCGAGTTCATCGACATGGGCGGCAGCGAGTGGTTCGAAGGCCTCCGCGCCGTACTCAACGACGCCGACAACGTCCACCTCGTTATCTGCGGCCACTGCCACACGGACATGTCCGGCCGCATCGGTCGCGTCCCCGTCTACATGTCCGGCAGCGTTGCCCACCAGCTCATCGCGGCGCGCAGTATCGATATTGCCCCGTCCTTTGATGTGCGGCCGGTGCCGCCGGTGCTGCATCACTTTATTAATGGGCAGTTTGTTTCGGGCTCGTATCCATGGCCCGTTAACACGGAGGTCAATCGCATTGACCGTCAGTCGGGGATTCCTTGGGAAACGCTTAAGCTGCAGATGATGGGGTCGAAGGCGCCCTGAGTGTTCTCTCCGGGTGGTTCGTGCCTGGGGTTGTCTCCGTGCCCCCACTTTCAAGGGACGGCGTGAATACGTCCCTGTAGCCTTTGGTCGCGCCATCCATGGCGATCACACCCCTTTAATGTGGGGGCACGGAGACAACCTCAATCATCGAGATACTTAAGAAAATCTCTGGCCCCTTTGGCCACATCTCGGTGGCTGGAGTGATTTTCCCAGGGAATACGCACCTTTCTGGTTAGGAAAAAGCATTTCTATGTCGATTCGATTGGTTATTTTGATGTCGTTGCTGTTGGGGCTGACGGGGTGTGGTTCCTGGCAGGCTCGGCAGGTGGTGGAGCCGGAGCGGGTGGCCTGGGAGGCAGCTCAAGGGGCTGCTCAGATGCTGGCGGAGGCGGAGTCCAAGGGGGTGCTTGTTAGCGATGAGGCGCTGGTGGGGACGCCTGGGGTGGTCTACCGGTATGCCGTGCTCAGGCCGTCGACGGCGGAGTATTCATTTGAGGACCAGAACGACGAGGGTGCCTACGGCTTTTCGTTTTCGTGGAGCCTCGGCGAACCTTTGCGCTGCGAGGCGCCACGCACGCTGCTGTTTTTGCACGGTTACGGCGCCAACGCGATGCAGGCCATGGTCTGGGCACCGCCGCTGATGGCGAACTGCTGGACCGTCATTGCGCCTGATCTGCGGGCCCATGGTCGCTCTGGTGGAGACCAGGTCACCTTTGGTGTCCGCGAGCTCCCCGAACTGCTGTCACTGCTGGAAACCCTCGAAGCCGAAGGCGTGTTCTCCGGACCCGTTAGTGTATTGGGGCTGTCTTTCGGCGGTAGCCTCGCACTCTCCCTGAATGCCGCCGGCTATCCCTTCGAACACACCATCGCCGTTGCACCCTTCGAACGCGGCGATGCAGCGATGGATCGCGCCATTCAACGCTACCAGGAGGGCCTTGATAAAAGTCAGCGAGATACGCTCATTAGGAAGGCATCTGAACTCGCCGGCTTCAACTGGAACGACACCGTCGTACAGGGCCAAACGACAGGACAGGTCCACGTCATCGCCAGCACCGCCGACCGCATCAATCCAGCCGCCCAGGCCTGCGAACTCGCCGCCCGCCTCGGCGCCACCTGCCACGAACTCAACGACCCCCGCTGGAAGCACGACACCCTCATGCTCCCCACCCAGGCCGTCCGCCAAATCGTCCTGCCACTCCTAGAAGCAACACCGTAACACCGGCCACCAACAGGCCGTCCCGGCACCCGCCCGCATGTGGAACAGCGGCCGTGGACGGGTTTCCAGGAAAAGCACCAACCAAACCGCCGTGACAGTCGGGGAAGCCCGACCACGACCGATGACGGAACCCCACCCCCAAACGAAGCCGATCCTTCTCTCGTCAATCTCGATGATGGGAAGGCTGTCATGACCCCCTTGCTTCAGGACCGTAGGCCGCAGGGATGCGGCCTTCGAGCCCCCAGGGATGGGTTCACGGCGAGTCCTGAAGCAAGGGGGTCATGACAGCCCCACCCCACCCAGAACCGCAAGAGAAGAATCAGGCGTAGTACTGGCCGTATCTTCCGTAATGGTAGTAGTACCCAGAATCCCCATACCCAAGCCGCCCATAGCGCTTGAGATCCACCTGCTGCAGCACAATCCCCGCGATCGGGATGTTCGACTTCTTGAGGAGGTCGATGGCCGCCTTGGCGACCTTCTTCGGGGTCTTGTTCCAGCGCACCACGAAGACCGTCTTGTCGGCGACCTGGCCGATGACGCGGGCGTCGGCGACGGCCATGACGGGGGGGGCGTCGATGAGGACGTAGTCGTAGCGCTCCTTGAGCAGGTCGATGACGTGCTGCATGCGGTGGCTGGCGAACAGGTCCGTGGCGCTGACGTACTTGCCCTCGCCCGTGCGCATGAGGTCCATGCCGCTGGGCTCGTGGGTGCTGATAAAGCCCGTGACGTCGTCCGTATCCGCGATGACGAAATCGGTCAGGCCGGGGCCTTCCGGGTCAATGCCCAGCTTGGTCTCCACGGAGGAACGGCGCAGGTCGCCGTCGACGACGATGACCTTGTGCCCTGCCTTGGCCAGCACGAGGCCTAGGGCGAGCACCAGGCTGGTTTTGCCCTCCTCGGGCACGGAACTGGTGACCTGGATGGCCTGGATTTTCGTGTCCGGGTCGGACAGCTTGAGCGAAATGTTCAGGGAGTTGACGGCTTCCACGAAGCTAGAGCTGCCCTTCTGCTGTACGTGCTCGTGGGGCGGTTCCTTGCTGGTGAGCTTCGGCAGCATGCCAATGGCGTGGGCGCCGAGCTGCGCTTCGATCTGCTCCGGGGTGAGCATGCCCGGGCTCAACAGGTGCAGGCCGATGACCAGACCGCAGGCGCCAAGAAAACCGAACAGCAGGATGGTCATGAAGGTGCGCTGGCGGTTCGGCCAGGAGGGTGAGCCCGGCACTTCGGCCGTGGACAGCACCCGCGCGTCCGGGGTTTCCGTGCCTTCCGTGCTCGCCGTTTCCTTGAAGCGGTTCAGGAAGGTTTCGTAAAGCGTGCGGTTGGCTGCCGCTTCACGCTCCAGGGCGCGGAGCTGAACCGCCTCCCGGTTCTGGGCGCCCGTTTGAGATTCAGCCTCGGCCAGGCTCTCCGCCAGGCTGTTTTCGCGCGTGCGGGCGACCTCGACCTCGTTCTCAAGGCCCAGCACGACCTTCTGGATTTCCTCGTCGATGCGGTCGCGCACATCACTCAGCTCGGCGTTCACCTGCAGCATGCGCGGGTGCTTCGGACCGAACTCCACGCCGAGCTCGGAGATGCGCCGCTGGACCTCGGCCTCCTGGCTACGCAGCTGCAGGATCATGGGCGAGGACAGCACCTCGCTGGCGGATTCGATGCCCTGCTGATCGGCCAGCACCAGGCGCTGGACCTGCCCAAGGCGCGCTTCGGCTTCGGCCCGCTCGGCGCGGGCGATAATGAGCTGGCTGTTGATGGAGCTCAGCTGCTGGGTCAGCAGGTCGCTGCCGCCCACTTCTGTCATGCCCTTCTCGATGCGGTAGAGCTCAACGGCCTGCTCCGAGTCCCGCACCTTGGCCTCCAGCTCCGCCACCTGCCCGCTCAGCCACTCGGAAACGCGTTCCGTGGCCTCGAGCTTGGCCTCGAGCTTGTCCACGATATAGGTCTCGGGCAGCTCGTTGGCGATGCGGGCCGCCAGGCGCGGATCAGGCGAATTGAAGGACACGTTGATGATGTCCGTGAACTCCACGGCTGAGACGCCCAGCTTGGACAGGAAGATGTTCACGGCCGTGACCATCTTGCGCCGCTCCAGCTCTTCTTCGGTGGGGCCCTGGACCACCAGCTCCCCGGTGGACGCGCCGCGAATCGAGTCCGTGAAGGAAGCCGGAATCCAGTTCATGGGGTTGAGGTTGCTCAGCCAGTCGAACATGCCGGCCTCGCGCTGGCGCAGAGACGGGTTAAATTCCGGCCGGTTCATGAGCCCCATGCGGTTGATGACCTTCTCGGCCAGACCGCGGGAGCGGAGCACCTCGACTTCTTCCGCGGCCTCGAGACCAAAGTAGCGCTGATACAGCACCTGGTTGAGGTCAGCGGGTTTTTGCTCCGTCACGCCGATCAGGAGCGTCGAGCGTGCCGTGTAGATGGACTGGAGCTGGCTGACGTGGATGTACCCGAAAATCGCCACCAGCAGGGTGATGAGAATGATCAGCCGCCGTCGGAACCACAGCAGCTGAAGGTAATCCAGCAGCGGAAACGGCTCATCCTGCGCCGGCGGCTCGACCGGCCGGGGCGGGTCCATGCGCGGTGGCTCAACGGCGTGCAGCGGCGTGCTCAAAACATCCTCTCGTCGATGCGGATGATGTCGCCGGGCTGCACACGGTCGCTGACCGGCAGGCGAATCTCTTCCTCTTCCGGATCGCCCGCGCGGATGACGTACACGATGTCCTGCTTGGCGCGGAAGGTGTAACCACCGGCAATGGCGATGGCGTTCAGGTAGGTCATACCGTCGACGTAGGGATAGTCCCCGGCGCTGCCGACCTCGCCGATGATGTAGAAGGGTCGGTAGGTCAGCACCTGCACGGTGACGCGCGGGTTGACCAGGTAATCCGGGCGCAGGGCTTCTATGATGGAGGTTTCGAGCTCGCCGGCCGTCTTGCCGACCGCCTCGACCTCGCCGATAAACAACATGGGGAAGTTGCCCGCCCCATCCAGCGCATACTCCCCGGAAAGGTCCGGATGGTTAAACACGGTGACCTTGATGCGGTCGCCGGAGCCCAGCCGGTAACGCTCGTCCACGGGCCCGTCAGCCTGCTCCTGCTGGGCAAGCGCCTGCACCGTGCCGATGCTCATGCAGATCAGCAAGATAGCCAACAGGCCTCTGAAGGCGGATGAACGGGTAATGCTCATGGTCAGGCGCGAATCCCGGGCGACGGTGGACTATGAATTATAGGTCGTTGGGGAGGACAAGGGCCAGCGCCGCCCCGGTCGGGACGGCGGGTAGAAGCTCAGTAGACGTTGCTACAGCGTCAGACCGAGTACCAGGAAGAAGCGATTCGACGTGTACTCGAAGTCCGCGATGTTAGAGCTCTGATCTTCCCAGGAGTAGCCACCAGAAATATTGACATTCCGGTTTAGGAAGTAGGTCAGGCCGACGTCAACGCGATACACCTCGGTGCTGCTGAGCTCGTTCTCACTGATGCCGGGAT
>JBCDHO010000064.1:0-9651 GCA_038749855.1 Pseudomonadota bacterium | reverse complement strand
GGGTCAGAGTCGGATCGATGCGCTTCGGTTGGTTTCCGGGCTTGGTGACTCTGACCCTTGACTCTGACCCCAGCACTCTGACCCCAGCGCTCGCGCCGCCTTCCACCCGGGATCAGCCGACCGGTCCTCGAGCAATACTGTTCGTAGCGCTCCCCGAAACGGTCACGCATCATCGCTTCTTCCTGGCGTACGCGGAACAGGTAGATGATGGCCATGCTCACGACACCGCTTGGCCCAGCAACAAGGTTGCTAATCAGCAAGGCCTGGGCGATGAAGATCAGAAAGAGCGCCGAATACATGGGGTGGCGGACCCGGCGATATACGCCCGCTTCAATCAGCGTGTGTCCCTCACGAACCTCAAGCGTAACGCTCCAGTTACGCCCGAGGTCAACGTGACTCCGCCAGAACAGCCACAGGCCAAGGGCGAGCACCAGCGCGCCAGCAACAACGGTCCAAGGCGGCAAAGCCACATTGGCAAAGCCAAACAGGCCCGTAGTCAGCTGCACAACGGGCAGCAGGAACGTGCCCAGAAAAACGCAGGCGAGCAGTAGCTTTTCGAGTACGGTTTTGCGTGATTCCACGACCACGTTCGCCCGATTCTCCTGCTCAAAAGGAAAGCGGATGAACCCCATGCCGAATTGGCCTACGAGCCAAAGGAGCGAGCCCCAGCCGTTAACCGGCGTACGCAAGACAATCACCGCGCTGGCAGCGAGTACTAGCCCCATTATCAGAATTTTGACGATCAGCACGGACAGTCCCTGCGGCCGCTGTGCCAGCGCGCGCCGATGATACCCGCAAGCACCGGCCAGTGTTGTTGCAGGGCCCCTTTGAAGGATTTCAACACGAGCGCAGCACGCCTGGACCCCGTGTGCTGAACAAGCTCCTCGGCAAACTTTGCAATTTCTGCGTAGGCGAACAGCGCTTCCGTGCGTCGCTGGGCGGAGCCACCCGAGTCACTGACGACCGCTTCGAGACAGCGGCCGGCGACCTCCAGCGGGTAGTGCTGGTCTTCATCCTGCGGTAGGCGACAGAAATCAAAGCAATGATGGCTGGCCTCCAAGAGCCGCTGAACAGACCTGCGCTGGTCCGGTGCGCGCTGGAACAGAATGACACTGAGATCGAAGGCACGGCGAAAGGCCGCTTCCGTCAGCTGCTGGTGACCGCAAAGATAGGCAGCTTCGGCTTCATGAACCGCAGCCGCATAGCGCTGCTCAAAGCAGGCCAGCGAACGATCCGGTATTTGGGCCGTCGGTTCGGTCGTACCGTTCGCCCTAGCCTTGGCCGATCGTTTGACCGCGCCTCGGCCCCTTGTCCGGTCTTCGGTCTTACGCTCGCGCGCTGTGTGGATGAATGACACGGAAGTCGGCAAAGCTGGAAGCGCCCTCTGAACGCCGTGGGCATGAGGGCCGCGCTGCCTGCGCGCGGCGCCCATGCGTCAATGGCCTGTTTCACTTCGAATTAGACAGGTTTGATCTCAATAATGCAAATGATTATCATTTTTGTTTGCTGAAAGATGGCTCAATAAAAATCCGCACACAGCGACCTCACTGGTCGGTCTTGTTGAAGTTGAAAGGAGGAATCCTGCATGAGCATCAATGTCGACCTCGCCGATCGCCCGGCGTACGACCCCGAGCTGCAACGCATCGCTGACTACGTCATGGGAGACCAGGAGTTCTCGGCAGAGGCCATGGATACGGCGCGCAACTGCCTCATGGACACGCTGGGCTGCGGCCTGCTGGCCCTGCGCTTTCCTGAGTGCACCAAGCACCTCGGTCCGCTCGTGCCCGGCACCGTCGTACCCCACGGTGCCCGCGTACCCGGCACCCAAGCCGTGCTGGACCCAGTGAAAGCCGCCTGGGACATCGGCTGCATCGTGCGCTGGCTGGACTTTAATGACACCTGGCTGGCGGCGGAGTGGGGACATCCGTCGGACAATCTCGGGGCGATTCTCGCCGTGGCCGATCATCTCTCCCAGCAGCGCCTGGCCCGGGGCGAGGCGCCGCTGCTGATGCGCGACGTGCTGCTGGCCATGGTCAAAGCGCACGAAATCCAGGGTGTGCTGGCGCTGGAGAACAGCTTCAATCGCGTCGGCCTTTGTCATGTGCTGCTGGTGCGGGTCGCTTCCACGGCAGTTGCTGCGCAGATGATGGGCGGTACGCGCGAGCAGATCCTGGCGGCCATCTCCCAGGCCTGGGTGGATGGTTCTTCACTGCGGACCTACCGACACGCCCCGAACGCCGGCTCACGCAAGTCCTGGGCTGCCGGTGACGCCACCTCCCGGGCTGTGCGCCTGGCCGACATGTCGCTACGCGGCGAGATGGGTATCCCGAGTGTCCTTTCCGCGCCGCAACGGGGCTTCTACGACGTGTCCTTCAGCCATTACAACAAGGACCTGTCGCTCAAGCCCGAGGCGGAGCGACGCCTGCGATTCCAGCGCGACTTCGGCTGCTACGTTATGGAGCACATCCTGTTCAAGATCAGCTTCCCGGCGGAATTCCATTCACAGACCGCCTGCGAGGCCGCCGTCAGGCTGCACCCGTTGGTGAAAGACCGGCTCGAGGACATCGAGCGCATCGTTATCACCACCCATGAATCCGCCATCCGCATCATCTCCAAAGAGGGCACGCTGGCCAACCCGGCGGACCGAGACCACTGCCTGCAGTACATGACCGCGGTGCCACTCATCTTCGGCGACCTGGCGGAGGAGCACTATGAGGACGAGTTCCATGCAGCGAACCCGCTGATCGACGTGCTGCGCGAGAAAATGGAGGTGGTGGAAGACGCACGTTACAGCGAGGAATACCACGACCCCGAAAAGCGCTCCATCGCCAATGCCCTGCAGGTGTTCTTCAGCGACGGAAGCCGCACGGAACGGATCGAGATCGAATACCCCATCGGCCATCGGCGGCGGCGCGCAGAAGGCATTCCAGTGCTCGAAGACAAGTTCCAGCGCAACCTGGCGACGCGCTTCCCGGCGCAGCGCTGCGGCGCCATCTTCGCCCTGTGTAAGGATCAAGCCGCGCTGGAGGCCATGCCGGTGAATCGGTTTATGGACATGCTGGTCATCTGAGAGATGGTGTTCCAGCCCAGGTTAGGGCAGTTCGGCAAGCTCCGCCATCGCGTCAGTCAAGGCTTGCAGCGAGATCATGCGCATGGCGCCCGTTCCACGGCCATTGCTGTTGCTGACGACAACGCCCCCCATTCCGCGTTCCGGGAAATAAAAGATGTAGGTACTGGTTCCGTAGTCATAGCCACTATGGACAAGGGCCTTACCATTAAATTTTCGGCTCCAGAACCACGCCTGCGTTTCTCCGTCGGCTTCACCCTCAGGCGCCAGCTCCGTCTCGATGGCCGCAACGGATGCGGGCGTCAATACTCGCTGACCCAGCAGTTCACCTCGGTTGATCATCATGGCGACAAAATTGCCCATGTCATTGACACTGGAACGAAGCCAACCGTCTGGATAGGTGGCACCTCCGTAGTGTTCGCCTCGCGTTAGCTTTTCCTTCTCCTCATCCCAGAAATACGGTACCGCCAGTTCATTCGGCCCGAAATCCCGGATAAAGAAATGCGTCTTGCCCATGTTCAGAGGCTGGAAAAAGCGATCCTGCAACAGCTCGTGATAGGGCACGCCTGCAGTCTGCGCCGTAACGAAAGCAGCTAAAGAAGCCCCAACGTTTGAATATTCCCGTTGCTCGCCGGGCAGCCGATCCGCAAAATTCAACTCAGCATCGTAGCGTTCCTCACCTTCGAACAGATAGGAGCGCAGCCAGGCCTCGAGGGTCATGGAGGCATCGCCGCCAAAAGCGTAGTTGCCCTGCTCGTAAAAGACGGGGTGGTCGAGCACGCCGGAGCTATGAGCGGCAAGATGCCAGAGCCTGATGGCTTCCTGTGGCGCATGGGGATTACGCACCGCAAACGGCAGCAGCTCATTGATGGGCTGATCGGGCTGGAGACGTCCTGCTTCATGTTCGGACATGATTGCTGCCGCAATCAGTGTTTTGCTGACCGATGCGAGCAACAGCGGTGTGTCCGCCGTCATCGGCCTGCCAGCCTCCAGGTCCGCATGGCCGTAGCCCTTGCTCCAGACCACACCCTGCGGGCCCACGAGCGCTACGGCGTGACCCGGTACGAGACTCCACTCCTGCAAGGCATCGCCAAGCGTTTTGTCGAGCCGCTCAAAAACAGGCTGCCGTGCAAGCCCATCTTCCAGTGTCGGGTTCGCATGCACTGCTGGCGATACGCTTTGCAGTATCAAGACCAGCATCAGTGAAAGCCGACCCATGATTAAGCTCCCACCCTCAGCTGACCACTGTCGGTGGCACCGAGCCCAACGCGCAGACGATCGATTGATTGCCGTACGAGCTGACGACGTCTGCGCTCCTCGGCCGGCATCCACGGCGGCCAGTCGCCGGTGAGAATCATGCGGTTCCATTGGGTGCCCAGCGCGTGGACTTGGAAGCGGATCAGCGCCGGAGATATTTGCCGGTCAATGTCACCGGTCGCCAGCCCCCAGGTCAAAAACCTGGCGTGAAACTCGTCGCTATAAGCCCGATAGGTGGGGTAGAGCCTCGATTGCAGGTGCGTATCTGGCTCGTAAACCACCCGCGCGTAAATGGCTGCCAGCTCCGGATGGCGCTTGGCAAGTGTGAACATATGCAGCGTCGAAGCTTCCAGGAGTTCGAAGCAATCCCGCAAGCGCTGGCGCCGGCTGTGACGCTGAAAGTGCTCCCAGGTCAGGTCCAGCGCGTGCTTCACGACGTGAACATAGAGTGCTTCTTTGCCCCGGAAATACTGATAGAACGAGCCCTTGGGAATCTTCGAGCGCGCCGCAATCCGGTCGAGCTTGGCGCTCGCATAATCATGCTCGGCAAACTCAATGATCGCAGCGCGGAGAAGGCGGTCACGTTTCTCGGTGCCGAGATTGTGGTAGGTCGATGTGGGCATCTGAAATTCTATGTCGAAAATGACTCATGAGTCACATTAGACAAGCTTACGGGGGTTTGCAATGCCCTTGATGGTCAGCAGGCCCCGAACCCGTGCGTCGCAGGTCGTCCGCACTGATTGGCGAGGACACCAGGCTGGGCAGGCTCTGTAGAAGCGGTACCCAGCGAACCCAGACTAAGGGCTCTGTTCCGCCGTTGGCTTTTTTACTGCCACCAGCCAGCCGATGACCGTCAGGCCACCAAACCAGCTCAGGAAGGCGCTCCACTGGCCAAGAAACAGGAGTGCGACGCCCGGGATTAGCACGAGCAGCCAGCCACCAAGCGTGAGCGTGTGCGACCCGCGTTGCGGGCGGCCCTTGAAGTAGACGCGCTGGCGCTTCTTGTTGAAGCGCAGCAAAAGGGCAAGCCCAAGGCAGCTGACGGCGGTCGCCGTCAGAAAGAACGCCAACGTGGACACCTCAGACGGCGCTTTCGACCGCTGGCTGCACCGAACGGGCAGTGGCCCGCTCGCGGCTGACACTGCGCAGGGCGGCAGCGCCGGCAATCACCATCACAAGGTCAACGCCGATCACCATGCTGGCGCCCGCGCCGCAGGCCTCACCCCAGCCGGGCCCACCGGTCAGAATGCGGAGTACCGGCAGTGCGAGCAGGCCCAAACCAAGGGCAGCGCGGAAGACGTTTTCCATCAGGCGCCGATCCCGGACCGCATAGCCGGCCATGATGCAGAGCACGGCCGTGATCACAAAGGCCCGGGTCACCCAGACACTCGGGTCACCACCTGCCGAGAGGAAATAGCCGAAACCGGCACCGGCCAGCGAAATGGCCGTCCCATAGCCGACAATGGGAATCAGACGGCCGAGCCGCTGCCAGGCCTTCGACTCAGCGCGTCGCTCAACCCACATCTGCAGACCCGTCAGGGTCACGTAGCAGCAGGCCAGCCCAAGGGAAAGCCAGACGATTTTGCTCAGCAAACCGCCAAAGTTGCCGAAGTGCAGCGGACCGATCAGCCCAACGACTGCGGCGCCCATGGAGGGCTCGGTGCCAACGATAGGCTTGGGGCCCTTGTACTCGCCGCTGGTACCCTCGAACAGATGAACCTGACCGTAGAGCTGCTCTTCCGTGGGCCCGTGAAAGACAGAAATCACCGCGTCCGCCCGGCCCCAGTGGGACACGGTAAGTGAAACCGGCGGCGCGCCATTCCGACGGGTGGTATCGGCGATCACGTCTTCAAGGCTTGCCAGCTGGGCCGGGGCGGTATTTTCCGGCACCGGCGCGCCAAGGATGGTTTCGATCATCTGCTCCTGATCGCCCCCAAAGGCCACCATGGCCACCACCGGCAGGCCGATGGAAATGGCAAAGCTGTAGAAGGCACCGGTAAAGGCCAGCACAAAACCGAAGGGCAGGCTCCAGCTGCCGGCGAGCACGTGGCGGTCCTTACGGAACAGCAGTTTGCTGGACTTACGCGGACTGACGAAAAGATCCTTAATAATGTGTTTGTGCAGAAGCACACCGGAAATGACGGCGCTCAGCATCAGCAGGCCAAGAATCCCCGTGGCGTACAGGCCCCAGGGGAACGGCGCATACAGGTTAACGTGCACGTCAACGATAAAGTCCTCGAGCGCCCCCGAGGTGTCACGCGGCAGCTCGGAGAACCATCCCTCGTCACGCTGCAGTACCTCGAGGTTGTTGCCGTCAAGGATGTAGCGCACGCCGATGTCTTCGATGCGCCCTCCATCCCGCTCCTCGTGCGTGTGAAAGCGCACCTGGATATTGCCGGCGGAGTCGGAGAACACCACCACCTCGTCCAGATACTCGGGCTTCACGTCCTCGGCGAGTTCTTCCAGACGCGGGCCGATGGGCTGCGCGAAGGCCTCAACGGAGGCGTGGCCCCCGGTGGCCCATTCGCCGATCTCGTGGGCAAACACCGCGATGGCGCCGGTCAGGACAACCACATACAGCAGTAGACCGAGCACCGTACCGGACCAGCCGTGTACAGCGACCAGGCGTCTTGATTGAGCTTGATTGACAACACTCATGAAGAAACCTCAAGGATGATGCTAAACACAGGGCGACAGGACAGGCTCATGAGCACAGCTCAGGAACCAGCGAAGGCTTGCCAGATCAGCACTGCAGAAAGGGCATAGAAGGCTGTGAACACCAGCGCGGCGCGACCCAGGCGCTCCGTGAGCACAGCGTAGAAAAACAGCACGGCCCAAAACAGGGGGAAAAGGACGATCGCAAACACGAGGTGACCGACGCCGGAGGCGCCGGCCGGAAGCATGAACGGCGTGATGGCCATTGCCAGCACGGCCCCGATCAGCGTGACGGGCCCCGCCAGAATCCAGCGCAGCGCGGTGCGCCCTTTCGTCGAGGGGACGGCCTCTTTCATATCCAACTCTGCACTCATCGCTTCATCCGGTCTCAGTGCGGTCAGGGCGCCCGAGCCGCAGAACCAGCAAGGGTAACGCAAAGTCACCTGCAATTCGTAGGCCAGCGGTCACGCTCTCCCGCAAGATTTACGGTATTCGTTAAGAGATGCTTTCCCAATGCATATGAATAACATACGCTTTGGCCTGTGATGATCTTCTCAAGCGTTCCGGCCTGAAATGAGCTTCTCTTGCACTGAACTTGGCTAATCCTTAACGATTCTCGTTCTGTTTTATACTGCCGACACCTCGCACGCAACCACGGTCAGCGCGCTGCCTTGTCCACCACCCCGCGAAAATCCCGAACGCTGTGTGCACCTGACGGCCCCCTCGCTGACGACGACCTGTCCTGGTTTTCCCGCCTCTACGACGAGTATCGGCACGTCCTGGTCAAGCGCCTGCGGGCCCGCTTCGGCAGCGGGCCACCGGAACCGGAGGACATGGCCCAGCTCGCGTTCTCCCAGCTGCTGCGCCGGGGTGACTGGGCGTCCATCAACAATCCCCAGGCCTTTCTGTACCGCGCTGCGAGCAACGCCACCATTTCCGAACTGCGCGCCTCGGAGGTCCGCGGCCACCACGCCGCCCGCGAGCAGCACCCTGAGGCGAAGGGTTCCGATTTGGGCACGGAGCGCGTCTTAGCTCATAGGGAACTGTTGAAAACGGTTGCAGCGGCCATCGAACAACTGCCGGACAAGCAGCGACGCATCTTCGAGATGAATCGCTTTGAGGGCCTGACGCTGTCGGAGATTGCCCGACGTGAAGGACTGTCACGGACCTCGATTCGCAAGCACCTGTCGCGGGCCGTGGCGACCATCGATGCCTTTCTGCCGGACTTCGATAGCTAGGCGGGCGCCATGACCAAGAAACAGGCACAGGATCAAAGCGAGGCCATTATCGCTGCAGAGGAGCTGAAGCAACGCACGATCCGTGCTGACGCGCACCTGTGGCGCACCACCCTAGACGATGAGCCAAGCGAGGCTGAGCGGGCAGAATTCGCCGCCTGGCTGGCGGAGGATTCACGTCATCGAAGCGCCTTCGAGCGCGCCGGAGCGGTATGGTCCCTCACTGGCGAGGTCGAACGGGCAGCAGCAGCGGTCAAGCCTGCCCGGCGGGGGCTAAGGCAGCCGCTGTGGCTGGCTGCGGCTTCCCTGCTGATCACGGCCGCTGCGCTGTTCCTCGTGCTGCGCCCCAGCGCGCCGCCGACCGCGGCGCAACAGGTCGTGACGCTTACCGCTCCGCCCGGTGAGCTGCTGACGACAACCCTGGCGGATCAGAGCAGCGTCACCCTGGGCGGGGATTCGGCCCTGCGCGTTATTCTTACCGTCACGGCGCGACGCGCGGTTCTGCTCCGAGGCGATGCCTTCTTCGACATCACCCATGACCCGGAACGCCCGTTCACCGTAAGCGCTGGCCCGGCACAGGTGCGGGTCTTGGGGACACAGTTTGCCGTGGAATCGCGCGGTTCAAGAACCCTCGTCGCTGTGGCCGAAGGCTCGGTTCGCGTTGCCACGGACGGTAACCGACAGGACCGCAGCGGCGGCGCCCAAAGCGCCTTGTCCTCCGCTGCGGCAGACCTCAGCGCGGGCCTGGGCATCACCGTGGATCGACACAGCGGAGTCGGCGCGCCGCGGACCCTTGATCCGAATGACATCGCCGCCTGGCGTGACGGTCGTCTGGTCTTTGTGAGCGCACCCCTTCTTGAGGTGGTGAAAGCCCTGAACCGCTATGACCAACGTACGCTCTACCTCGACCCCTCCCCGCTGGCCCAGGAGCCGGTGACTGCGACGCTGCGCATCGACGAGTTCGACGCCAACGTGGCGCTGCTGGCAGCGACCTTCGACCTGACGATTGATGAGTTCAAGGCGGGGCATCTGAACCTGAAGGCACGCGAGTAACGGCGGCGAGCGGGGTCCCGCAGTCAACCATGCAGATCCAGGGGGTTCCACTTACCGATCCTGGTGCGTCTACCCCAAAGTACCGCAACTTTTCGGGGACAGATCATGGGCCACAGTCGTTTCCCAAGCCGAGTTCACGCGCGCTTACGCTCCCTGCCGCTCCTGTGTGCCTCGCCGCTCCTGTGCGCCTCGCCGCTCCTGTGCGCCTTACTGCTCCTGGCGGTGACAGCCAGCCCGGTTCGGGCAGAGGAGCAGCGGATTTCGATCCCGGCACAACCATTGCAGCAGGCGCTGCTGAAGGCGGGCGATCGCTTCGACGTGAGCATTCTCGCCCGGGATGAGCTGGTGGCGGGTCTGTCCTCCGCAGCAGTTAGCGGAAATTTT
>JBCDHO010000063.1:0-9752 GCA_038749855.1 Pseudomonadota bacterium | reverse complement strand
GGCTGCCCGTCTGTTAGAAACGAGGCGCGCGCCTACAGGCCGACACGAATCGATCACCGTCCGGTGGCACACTAGGCACGTTAACCAACGATCCCGAGACCCGCCATGCTGGACAAAACCCTCACCGACTGGAAACAGGCCGCCGATGGCCTGGACATTGAAGGCCGCGCCTTTATCGATGGACGTTACGTGGACGCCGCCTCCGGTGAAACTGCGCCGACCATTAACCCGGCCACGGGGACCACGCTGGCCGAGGTTGCGCGCTGTAGGCCCGAAGACGCGGACCGGGCCATCGCCAGCGCCCGCGCAGCCTTCGAAGACGGCCGTTGGTCGGACATGGCGCCCCTGGACCGGAAAATGGTGCTCGTGCGCTGGGCGGAGCTCATCGAACAGCACGCGGACGAGCTCGCGCTCCTTGAGTGCCTGGACGTGGGCAAGCCCATCGCCGACACCACCGGCGTTGACGTCCCCGCCGCGGTTCGGACGATCCGCTGGAGCGGTGAGGCCATCGACAAGATCTACGACGAGATCTCACCGACCCCGAAGGGCACGCTGGCCCTCGTCCAGCGTCTGCCGCTGGGTGTGGTTGCGGCCATCGTGCCGTGGAATTTCCCCCTCTCGACGACGGCCTGGAAGCTGGCGCCCGCGCTCGCCACGGGCAACTCGGTGATCCTCAAACCCGCGAGCAACACACCGCTCACGGCCCTGCGCATTGCCGCCCTCGCTGCCGAGGCCGGGCTCCCCGAGGGCGTCCTGCAGGTGCTGCCGGGCCCCGGCGGCAGCCTGGGCAAACACCTCGGGATGCACGGGGACATCGACGGCATGACCTTCACCGGCTCCACGCCCGTGGGCAAGCTGCTGATGCAGTACTCGGGCCAGTCCAATCTCAAGCGCACCTTCCTGGAACTCGGCGGCAAAAGCCCGAACATCGTCTTTGCCGACGCCAACCTCGAAAAAGCCGCGGCTATGGCCGCCGTGGCGGTCTTCTACAACGGCGGCCAGACCTGCACGGCGGGCACGCGGCTGATCGTACAGGACACCATCCAGGACGCCTTCATGGAACAGGTCATGAAACACGCGCAGCGCTGGATGCCGGGCGACCCGCTGGACCCGCGCACCCGCATGGGGCCCATGGTCGACCAGGGCCAGCACGAGACGGTGGCTGAGTACGTGGACATCGGCCGCAAGGAAGGGGCGGAACTGGCCTTCGGGGGCGGACGCGTACTTGAGGAAACCGGCGGCTGGTTCCACGAGCCGAGCATCTTCACCGGCGTGAACAACACCATGCGCATCGCCCAGGAAGAAATCTTTGGGCCGGTACTCTCGGTGATTCCCTTCAAGACGGCCGACGAGGCCGTCGCCATCGCCAACGACTCGATCTACGGGTTGGCCGGCGCCGTCTGGAGCCGGGACATTTCCACGGCGCACAAGGTGGCCGCCGCGGTGCGCGTGGGCACCATGGGCGTGAACAACTATTTCGGGGGCGACATCACCGTGCCCTTCGGGGGCTTCAAACAGTCCGGCAACGGACGGGACAAGAGCATCCACGCCTTCCACGACTACACGGAACTCAAGACGACCTGGATCGAGCTGGACTAAGGCACCGCATCAGGCACGCGGCCGGTTTGGGCATCATCAGGTTCACAGTCTTCCCAGGCCTCCATGACCCAGTCGCGAATCGTGAGCGCCTCGGCCCAGCGGTCTGACAATTCTCGCTGCTCTGCGTCGGTGATGGCGGAGGGCGGCGGTCCCAGCTCACAGAGAAACACCAGCTCCGCGTCCGGGGCGCTGCGGGCGCGCCAGCCGCGCAGGCCCTCGGCCCACCAGGTCTGAAACTGGCTGACCCAGGCGGCGTGCTGTGGAAAATCCAGCGGGACCTGCACCTGCTCCCCGTTCGACACGCGGCCCTGGAAACAGTCCGAATGCGAAAGAATACGGATCATGGATGCCGCATCCTGCGCCCCGAGCGGTAGACGCATTTCCCGATCAATGACGTAGTGGGACAGGTCCGCGCACAGCCGCAGGTCCGGCAGGCGGTCGAGCAGCTGGAGCGTGTAGTGCAGGTCGTTGAGCGTGCAGTCCCGGTGGGTCTCAAACAGCAGATCGACACCCACCTCCACGGCGTCTGAACGCCAGCGCTCAACCACCTCGACCCCCTCCTCGACCGTCAGCGGCATCACCTGGCCGATGGCGTTGACGAACACCGCGTTCATGGCCTTTGCCATTTCCAGCAGCGGCTTCATTTCTTCCAGCGTGGCGGGAAAGGCGTTGACCATTACCCCGAGGCCGCGTGCCTCGATCAGCGGCTGAAGGGTCAGCGTCGCCTCAATTTCGTCAAAGGCCGGATCCACGCAAACGCCATCGAAGCCGGCGTCGGCGATGCGGTCCAGCCAAAGCTCCGGCGGGTCTTCCGGCGCGCCCGGTACCCGCTGCTCCATGGCCCACAGGGACTGAAAGACCTTGAGGCGCTGTGCCATGGCGACCCGGTCAGAAGGACGTCAGAAAGGAAACGGCGTTGCCCCCGTAGAGCTCGCCCCGGCGGCCGGCGCCCAGGTAATCATCCTGGGTCACATGCTGTTCCGCATCGAAGGGGCCACCCTGGTGGTCCACGCGACAGACCCGGTGGCGCGCGTACATCTTCAGCTGCTGGCGGACGGGAATCACCGAGGCCGGGTCATCGCTGACCTTTTCCCGGTAGTAGGCCGGCAGGCGGTACCAGGGCACGGTAGGCCTCAAGTGGTGGGCGTTGTGAAAGCCGAAGTTCAGGACCAGCCAGTTCGGCAGGTCATACTTAAAGCTGAGCGGGTTCGAGAAGGTGTGCTGCTGCTCGGTCTTTCGACCACCGAACCGTGAAGGGGCATCCTCCTCGTAGAGCGTCGGGTTGTTGCCGTAATCATGCTGGATTGCGTCCATGAACCGCAGCATGTGGAGCATGAGCAGGTAAGCCAGCACATAGCCCAGGGCCACCTTCGGCAGGAACCACAGCGTGGCGAAAAACACTCCACCGCGGACCAGGATGACCGCCAGCTGGCGCCCGCGCTGCGCCCGACGCTGCGGGATCACAAAGGCCGAAACCATCATCAAACCATGCATGAGGAACTCGTGGGCCGGAATCCAGGCCCATTCGAGCGCCTTGATGGGCTTCACCACCCACGGGTGGCGGGCGAAGAAGTCTTCGTAGACGAACCACACGGAATCGTCGTTATCCATGTGGTGGCGAAAATGCTTGTAGCGCAGATCTTCGAAGGTGCCATAGGCGCTGCCCGTCACCCAGCCCAGGAAGGCGCCAAGACGCGCGTTGTTTTTGTTGTCACGGAACACCGTGTTGTGGGCGGCTTCGTGCGTCAGGTAGGCGGCGATGACCAGGCCGTGGCCCCAGGCGAGCACGGCCAGCGCATTGAGCCAGAGCTGCGGCTGCAGCAGGCCCCAGATGCCGAAGGCGTAGGCGGCCAGCGCATAGAGCAAGGCGCCGCCGTGATAGGCGAGGCCGACGGGTTCGTGGAACAGCTTGAGCAGGCGGTTGGGTGACGTGGCGGTGCTAGACTTCATGGATGGCGGAAACCAGGGACAACGAGGAAGCATACTACCGCAGCCAGAGTTATTGGCTCGACACGGTGCCCGGTCGCCTCGACCCGCGCCCGGCGCTCGACCGGGACGCGACCGCTGATGTCGTGATCGTCGGTGCGGGCTACACGGGTCTGTGGACCGCCTACTATCTGAAAACCCACGCGCCGCACCTCGACGTGGCCATCTGCGAGGCGGACATCGCGGGCTTTGGCGCCTCCGGGCGCAACGGCGGCTGGTGCTCCGGCTATTCCGACATCGACCACTGGATTGATGATCCGGTCACCCGCGAGGGCGGCCTGGCGCTCCAGCGGCTGTTATTCGCCGCGGTCGACGAAGTCGGCCGCGTCAGCTGCCTGGAGAACATCGACTGCCACTTCGAAAAATCCGGCGCCGTGTGCGCAGCGGTCAACGCCGCGCAACTCAACCGCGCCCGGAGCGAGGTCGAAACCTGGCACAGCGACACCTTCAACGAGGACGACATTCGCCTGCTCGACGCGGGACAGGTGCGGGAGCGGGTCAATATTCACGGTACGCTCGGCGGCTATTTCGTCGCCCACTGCGCGGCCATTCATCCGGCTGCGCTGGTCCGGGGCCTGGCGAAAGCCGTGGTCGCAAAGGGTGCGCGGCTCTACGAAGGCACGCCGGTCACGGTCCTGACCGAGGGCGGTGTGCGCACGCCCGGCGGAACGCTGAAGGCGGACGTGGTGCTGCTGGCAACCGAAGGTTTTACGGACACGATCGAAGGCCTGGAACGCAGGCTCACGCCCATCCACTCCATGATGATTGCCACCGAGCGGCTGACCGAGGCAGAAATCGAGGCCACGGGCCTGCGTCGTCGCTACACCTGGAACGACCTGCAGCACCAGACCACCTATGGCCAGCTCACCCGTGACGGGCGCATTGCCTTTGGCTTCCGTGGGCGCTACTACTTCGGCGCCAAGCGACACACGCTGTTTTCACCGGATGACCCGCTCTTCGCGCACACGCGTGCCGCGCTCATCGGACTCTTTCCGGTGCTGCGTGACAAGGCCATCACCCACGCCTGGGGTGGCCCCATGGGCGTTCCACGCAAGATGCACCCGGCGGTGGTGTTCGATCGCGAGCGCGGCGCGGGCTGGGCCGGCGGCTATTTTGGTGACGGCGTTGGTGCCTCCAATCTGGCGGGTCGAACGCTGGCAGACCTGGTGCTCGAACGGGACACGGAACGCTGCCAGACCCCCTGGGTGAACCCGCCCGGTTTCACGGCGCCGCCCGCGCGCAGCTGGGAACCGGAACCGCTCCGCTGGCTGGCAATCAATGCCACCAAGCACGCGCTGGGCGCAGCGGACCGGGCTGAAGCCCGGGGTGGAAAGGCGGCGGACCGCTGGAACTGGGCCCTGGAGAACGTCTTCCCCTAACCTCAGGCCGCCCGGAGGCCCGAAGCGTCGATGGCAGCCGCCATGGCCTCCGGTTCCCCCATGCTCATGAGATGAATGCCGGCCACGCCAGGCAAGGCGGCGACGGCCCGCATGGTTTCTGCACACAGGGCGATGCCCTCGGCCCGGGCGTCGGCCGCCTGCTCAAGCCGTTCAAGCACCGCATCGGGAATCTTGGAATCGGTCATGGTCTCCTTCACCCAGCGCGCCGTGTCCGCGGACGGGAACACCGCCAGGCTGACCACCACTGAGAATCGCCAGGTCAGCTGCTGGGCCACGAGGGCCTCGAGCCAGGCGCGCAGCAGGTCCACGTTGAAGCACAGCTGCGTGACCAGGAAGGCCGCGCCCGCCTCACCCCGCGCCTGCAGCGCCTCGGGTTGCCAGTTTGGCCGAAGCCGGCGGGCCTTGGCGCCACAGCCGATGAAAAAGGGGCGCCCCGTTTCCTCGCCCAGCCCTGCGGCGAGGGCGATGAGCTCGCGGCCGGTCATGTCAAACACCGTGCTGGCGTGGAGCGCATGCTGGCGCCCGACCCGTCGTCCGCGGCCGAGCAGGACGCTCTCCACGCCCAGGGCCTGGAGCCCGAGCAGATCGCTGTAGAGCCCGATGCGGTTGCGGTCCCGGCAGGTGAGCTGGGGTATCGGATCGACCCCTTCGGAGAGGAGGAGGCTGGAGGCCGCCAGCACGGACATGTGGACCCAGGCCAGCGGATTGTCCTGGATCAGCAGCCCGTGCACGCGTCCACGAAACAAACAGGCCTGCGCGGCCACGGCGGCAGCGCCGCCGTCGCGCTTGAGTGAGAGCTCGGCGCTTAGCGCAACGCCATCCCCCTGGACAGCGCGCTGGAATCCCCGGGCCGGGCTAATCACGGCGTCAGAAGCTGTAGCCGATCCCGAAGCTGAGCGTCGAGTCGTCTTCTGACGCGCCCTCGGCCGGCTCCGTTTCGTAGTCGTAGCGGAGCGAGACCGTGGCGTAGAGATCGTCGATGAGGTCGAAACGGAAGCCCGTGTTGGTCTTCAGGACCAGGTTGTCGTTGCCGTAAAACTGCTGCGTGAAGTTCTGCGTGTGGAAGAAGTCCACGCCGCTCCAGAACTCGTGCTCGTAACGGAGGTTCCAGAGACCAACTGCGCCGCTCTCACTGACGCCGCCAATTTCCTCATCGGAGTAACCGACACCGACGTTGAAGGTCAGGAACTTCTTCGCATCGTCGAAGATATCGCGACCGACCAGCAGACCCGCCGTGTAACGATGATCCAGCTCACGAATCGGGTCGCGCTCCCAGCTGAAGGATCCACCCACGTACCAGGGATCGGAGAAGATCCAGTTGTAAGCGTAGTTCAGCAGGTCCTGTTCCTGGGTGCTGACACCGTCCAGCTCCTCGCGGCGGAAGGTGATGTCGCCAAAGTGGCGATGATCCCCAACCTTCATGTTGCCCTGGGCGAACAGCAGCGAGCTCCGCGAGTCCGTGTTGCCGTTGTTGATCGTGGTGTTCCAGTCCACGTTGGCGCCCCAGTCAAAGTAATCCTCGGGCTCGGCCATTTCCGCAATTTCCATCAGCGAAACCGGGCGCTCAACGCCGTCGATGACCAGCACCTGTTCACCGGCATCGTTGACGGCGAGCGAGGCGGCATCAGCGCGCGTCTCATCGTCCAGCTCAACCTCGAACTCCTGCTCGAGTTCGATGGTGGCGACTTCGGCCAGGTCTACGGCGAATTCATCGGCGTAGGCGGGTTCGATGTAGACGTCATCACCATCGATGAGGGAAATGTTGCCGGTAATGACATCGCCATTTTTCATGACGATGCGGTCCTGAGCCTGGGCGTGCGTGGTGACGGCCAGGGCCATCAGAAGCAGGGCCGCGATGCGGAAGCTGAGAGATTTCATGGGTCCCCCCGAGGGAAATTTGATCATTGGTGCATCGATCGTTGCCGATCGGTCATGGAAAACAAGCCGCGCATTATCACAGATTTGGCGCCGGCACCCCACCCCGTTGATGTTTCAGCAGCAGCATCATGGCAATGGCAGCCATTAGTCCCAATGCGGCGAAGGCGGCGAGGAAGGTGAAGTAGTCCTGGTGGCCGGCCAGGCCGGGGGCGGCGTCCAGCATGACGCCGCCCAGGTAGTTCACGAAGATGTCCGGTGAGTAGCCCACGACGGAGATAATGCCCACGGCCGTGCCCGTGATTGCCTTGGGAACCCGGGCCTCCTCGAGGAGCGCGTAGTACAGCGCCCGCAGGCCAAAAATCGCCGCACTGCCGATCAATACGTTCAGCCACAGCACCCAGACCAGGGTCGGCTCCGGCGTAAGCACGGCGAACAGCCCCTGGGAAATGACCAGCAGCGCGAAACACAGCGCCGTCATGCGCGAAACCAGGAAGCGATCACCAAGCAGCCCGAAGGCCAGCGCCGCCACCGGACGCACCCAGGCGCCGATGGCCGTCAGCCGCGCCGCCTCCACCTCGTCGATGCCGAAGGCCTGGACCGCATAGAGGCCGTAGTTGTCGAAGCCCTTGTAGGCCACGTAGGCGCACACGACGATCAGCCCCGTGAGCCAGACGGCCGGCAGCTTCAGAGCCCGGCCTACGTGCTGGAAGACGGGTTCCTCGGCGGGATCCCAGCGCTTGCCACGGCCCGGCGGGCGCTCCGGCACGGCAAACCAGACAAAGATACCCGCCAGGAACGTGGCCAGCGTGTAGCCATGAATGATCAGGGTCATGACCTGGCGGCGCTCATCAAAGCTCGCGGCCTGGTAACCGTCGGGAAACGACCAGGCGAACAGGGCTGCACCCAGGGAGGCCATGACCGCGGCGAGCACACCGCGCCCGGCGTCGAGCAAGCCAAACGCGCGGCCTTGCGACTCGGCACCACCCCAATCGCGGGTGGCGCGGATCAGCGCCGCCCAGAAGAGCAGAATCGTTGTTACGCCGAAAAAGCCCCACACCCAGACACTGAGCCGGAAGCCCGGCAGCGTGGCCATGACCATGCCGCCGGCCGCCGTGGTCCAAAGGGACAGGGCCAGGAGCTTGCGGGCCGAAAAGCGGTCTGCGAGCGGGCCACCCGGGAAATAGGACAGCATGGCAACAACGCCGTAGACCGCCATGGCCGTGCCCAGCTCCGTGTTGCTCAGACCAAAGGTTTCCAGCAGCGTGGGCCGAAAGAACCGTGCCACCACGAAGGGCAGCAGGTAAACCGCCTCGCCGGCCACGACGAGACCGACCATGGTCAGTGTGCGCGAGGACTTCAGTCGTTTGGCCCGGATGCGAGCGCCGCCAGGTCGGCGCCGGAGGGCTGCTGGAACAGGCGCAGACCAAATTCCGGCACGATGGCGCAGACATGGTCAAACAGGTCCGACTGGATACCCTCGTACTTCACCCAGTTGGTGTCGTTCGTGAAACAGTAGATTTCCATGGGCAGCCCATCGTTACCCGGCTGCAGCTGCCGGACGATCAGGGTCATGTCGTCGTGGATGTCCGGGTGGTTGCGGAGGTAGTTGACGATGTAGGCGCGCAACGTGCCGATGTTGGTAAGGCGCCGCAGGTTCACCGCACTGTCGTCATCGACGCCGATGGCGGCATTGTACTCGGACAGCTCCGCCTGCTTGTCGGTGACATAGGCCCGGAGCAGTTTGAACTGCTTGAAGTGATCCACCTCCTCATCGGTCAGAAAGCGGATCGAATTCATGTCGATGCGGATCGAGCGCTTGATGCGCCGCCCACCGGCCTCCTGCATGCCCCGCCAGTTCTTGAAGGAATCGGCCATGACCCGGTGCGTCGGAATCACGGTAATGGTCTTGTCCCAGTTCTGCACGGTGATCGTGTAGAGCGCGACGTCGATCACGTCACCGTCCGCGCCGAACTGCGGCAGCTCAAGCCAGTCGCCCACCTGGATCACCTTCTGGCTGGTCAGCTGGATGCTCGCGGCCAGGGACAGCAGCGTGTCCTTGAACACGATCAGCAGCACGGCCGTCATGGCGCCGAGACCGCTTAGGAGCACGATGGGCGAACGGTCGATCAGGGACGAAACGATCAGGATGCCACCGACGATCAGCACGCCGATCTGCGCCAGCTGGAGGAAACCCTTGATCGGGCGCTCGCGGCTGTCCGGCCGCTTCTCGTAAATCGTATTGACCGCGTTCAAGGCTGCCACGACCGCAAAGGACACGGCCAGCGCCGTCCAGGCAGACACCACGTTGCCGACCACGCGCGTCACGCCATCGGAAAGGCCGGGCACCAGGCGGATGCCGTAGTGAACAACCAGCGCCGGCATCAGCCAGGCGAGGCGGTGAAACAGCTTGCTCTCGATGAGCGCGTCGGCGTCGACTTCTCGTCGAATCATCTCCGAGTCTATCCAAGGGCGGGTTCTTCCCGGGGACGTCGTCCATCGACGCAGAAGCGAGCGTAGAAACGAACATGACTGTCGGAGGCGGCGCTCGAGTCAATCCGCGTCGAGAACCTTCATTCTTTGGCGTTGTTTCACTGCATGAACAATTCGGAAGTCTGAAAGCAGCATCAGTCGCGTCCTGCGGTGCTGCTGCGCTGATTCTTCGACATACTGCTCGCGACTCCGCCCAGCCGGAAACGCAGCTGCGATGACCTTCGATGCCGACGTGAATCTGTTCGTGCAGAGTTCGAAATCACTCCCGTGCTGCCGCTCACCTCCAACTCGGCGGCCGTGCGCCGCCGCGAGAACGAGAAGTCCACAGCCGCGGCCCCTTGGCAGTCGAGTCGCGAGGGTGTGTCGGCGCGCTGCCTAGCCAGCTCTTCATTCGGCTCG
>JBCDHO010000062.1:0-9778 GCA_038749855.1 Pseudomonadota bacterium | reverse complement strand
GTGAAGGGTCCGGAGAAGGGTAAGTCCTTCGCCTGGCACCAGGATTCGGGCTACGTGAAAGCCTATGACCCGGACACGACGCACGCGCCCTACCTCACCTGCTGGTGCACGCTCGACGCGGTGAACGTGGATAACGGCACAGTCTACCTGCTGCCCCACTCGCGAGGAGGCACGCGAGGGCACGTCATTACGCACATGCGTGATGTGAAGACCAACGATCTCATCGGTTACACCGGGCCAGATGCCGGCATCGAGATCGACGTCCCGGCCGGCAGCATCGTGGCCTTTTCCAGCTACAACCTGCACCGCAGCGGACAAAACACGACGCCCGCCATGCGTCGGGTCTACCTGCCGCAGTACACGGCCGCCCCCGTCATCAACACCCAGAACGGCGAGCAGATGAACCTGGCGGTTCCGTTCATGGAGAACGGCGAGGTGGTTTACGACCACGATCGTGACAAGGCGGACAGCTGGGGTGGTATCGATCGACCCCGAGCCGCCGCCTGAGCGGCGACCTGAGCAGCGAGTGTCTCTACTGAAATCCTCACGCACCCTGCGTCAGCGCGCGTTCGCAGTCCGCTGCGCGGCGTTCCTGGCACTGGTACTGGCCCTGGCCGGAGCCGTGGTACCGGCACGCGTACTGGCCCAATCTTCACCGACAGCAGTGGATGCCGGTGCGCCTGACTCAATGCCGGCTTCGCTGAAGCTGTGGCACACCTTTCCCGCCGATTCGCCGCAGGAGGCCCTGCTGGCGGAAGCGGTCCGGGAATTCGAAGCGGCGCGTAAGGGCGTTTCCGTAGACGTCACGCGAATCCCCTACCTGCAAAACCTGCAGCAGTTCATCAATTCCGCCCAGGGCGGAGAGGCGCCGGATCTTATTCGCCTCTCGGACACAGAGGTCGGCAAGATTGGGCACATATCTGTGGAAGGCCTCCCGCTCCTGGAGGATTTACGCCCCCACCTGACGCCGGCCCAGCGCGCGCACTACGAACCCCGATCGCTTGCCGCCATGCGCTACGGGGAACCGTTGTTTGCGCTGCCAGTCAGCCAGGGCTGCCTGGCGCTGCTCTATAACAAGTCGCTTTTTGACGCCGCAGGGGTGTCCTATCCCCGGAGCGACTGGACGACAGCCGATCTGCTGGCCGCCGCGACGGCCCTGACCCAGGGCGAGGTCCGGGGCATTTCCCTGCCCCTGAAGTGGTCCTACTGGTTTCTGCCTTTTCAGTGGGGCTTCGGCGCCGGCCCCTTTGACGAGGCGGGCAACGTGACCCTCGATTCGCCCGGCACGGATACGGCGGTGGAGTGGTTCCTGGACCTGGATCGGATCCATGGCGTTGTCGCGTCCGGCGTGAGCCTCGAGGCCATGTCCACCCAGTTTCAGCTGGGCAAGGCGGCCATGGTGCTGGACGGCCCCTGGGCCTGGAACCGCTATGTGGAGGCGGGGCTCGATATCGGCCTTGCCGTGATGCCGACGGTGGAGTCCACCGGGCTTCGGCTTGCCCCCATGCTGTCCTACTTTGGCTGGGGCGTTTCCAAGCAGAGCGCGCACAAGGTGGAGGCGTCGGCACTGGCGCGATGGCTGACCTCGGACACGGTGCAAAAGCGTTACGCCCTGTCGAGCAATATGCTGCCGGTCCAGGAATCGCTGCTCGAAGACCCCGAGATTCTCGCCAACCCCGTGCTGGCCGGATTTCTTGAACAGACGGCTTATGGGCGTACGGTCCCGACGAACCGAGCCTCCGCCATGTTGTTTGAACAGCTGGACACGGCCCTGGACCTGAGCCATTCGGGCAAGATGGCGACCACCGAGGCGCTCGCTGCCGCCGACGCTGAACTCGAAAAACGCCTCTCGCAGTGATGGCACCTCGCCCATTCATCACCGTGCTGGCCAGCTGGCTCCTGGTGCTTTCCCTCTGCGCGACGGCCGCACAGGCCGCTGGGCCCAACATGGCGGTGGTGGTTGGCGAAGAGAGCTATAGGACGCTGCGTATCGAAGTAACGGGCCCAATCGATCCACGTACTGACGCCTGGGAAGTCTGGTTCGCGAATCGCGAGTTCAGCCGACTGGACGAGGCGGAGTTCCACAGCCTCGTGCGGCGTGGGGATACCTCAGGTTTGACCCGTCCTGCGGTTGGCGCCGCCTACGACGAGTGCCGCGTGGATGGTGACATGGCCCACCGCGACGAACAGGGTCGCCCGGTCATT
This sequence comes from Pseudomonadota bacterium, assembly GCA_038749855.1. Classification (GTDB taxonomy): domain Bacteria; phylum Pseudomonadota; class Gammaproteobacteria; order Xanthomonadales; family SZUA-36; genus Marinihelvus. Next base: position 7,573 of record JBCDHO010000062.1, on the reverse strand, counting down.
TCGTCACAGGCCACCCGCTGGTCCTGTGACCTGACCGGTATGACACCCGGCCAGGTGCAGTGGATTGCGGTGGTGCCGGTTGATGCGGCAGGAACGCCGCTGCTGGACGTGAACGCCCTTCAGCCGGTCGCGGGCCGTACCGACGTCCCTGACGTGCGCACTCCGCCCCCGGACAGCCGTCCCGTGACCTACGCCCTGGGTGCCATCGTCCTTTCCGCCATTGCCCTGCTCTCGTTCCTTCGCTGGCAGGACGCCAAACGCGGCCGTACCCGCGCGAGGCTGGCCCATCTCTATGTGGCCCCGGGCATCATCGCCCTCGCCGGCCTGACCTTTTATCCCATTCTCTATGGCATCTGGCTGGCCTTTACGGATGCAGACCAGAGCCACCTGGGGGACACCGCCTTCATCGGCCTGCAAAATTTCGTTGAGGTGTTCAAAACGCCGGGCATCTGGCGGGTGACGGCCTTCACGTTTATCTGGTCCATCGCCAACGTCACGTTCCATGTCCTGCTCGGACTGGTGCTGGCGCTTGCGCTGAACCGCCCTGGCCTGAAAGGCAAAACCGTGTACCGGACGATCCTGCTGCTGCCCTGGGCGATTCCCGGCTATATCTCGGTGCTGGCCTGGAACGGCATGCTCCAGCCGGATGGCCTGATTAACGGCATGCTCGGCACGCAGATCGATTTTCTCGCGGACGCCGGTAGGGCGCGCGTGGTGGTGATCCTAGTTAATATCTGGCTCGGCGTCCCGTTCATGATGGCGTCCTTCAGCGGCGCCCTGCAGGCCCTGGGCAAGGACATGTTCGAGGCCGCCGAGGTGGACGGCGTGAGCCGCTGGGACCAGCTGATTCACCTGACCCTGCCGAACCTGAAAGCCACCATGGTGCCGGTCAGCCTGCTGGGCTTCATCTGGTCCTTTAACGCGTTCAATACGATCTATCTGCTCTCTCGGGGCGGACCCTACGTCGGCTTTGGTGAACCCGGCGCCACGGACATTCTCGTGACCTACGTGTTCGAGGTGGCATTTACCTACGGCCACTACGGTCTCGCGGCCGCCTGGTCGGTGCTGATCTTCCTGATGCTCGTGGGCTTCTCATGGACGTACCTGAGACAGACCCGGGCGACGGAGGCTGCAGCGTGAATCAGACCGTCGCCCAAAAGAGCTATGTGCCCGCGGAATTACTGGCCCTGCGCAGCTGGCTGCCCGCCGCCGCTGCCATGAACGGCTTGCTGTTTGTGGGGGAAGCCCTGCGTGCATCACCCGGTGGCATGGGCCTGACTGCAACCGGCCTCCTGTTGCTCCTGGCCCTGCGCTTCACCCTGCCGGCCCAGGCGGGCGCCGGGCGTTTGTGGGCCTTGCGACTCCTCGCGATGGCGTTGATCGCGGTGGGCTTCGGCGCATTTATGCTCACGGACCGCACGCTTTATGACGTCTGGTCCCGGGCGTGGCTGCTCGGTCCGGGTGTGCTGGTGCTGGCCTGGTCGTTCTTTGCCCCCGTTCAAGCCTGGAGTACGGGCAAGGGTGGCCCCGAGGCCGCTGAGGAGGGCCTGGCGCGCAATCGCACTCGCCTGCCCCGGCTGGAAACCCGTGCACTGCACCTGTTCCTGCTCCATGCGATTGCCGTCATCATCGTCCCCGTGATCTGGATCGCCGACGTCGCCGTCTCACCGGGCAATATCCTGGGCGGTCGCATCGGCGATGCCTTCACGCTCGAGCACTTCCGGAGCGTGCTCGGTGGAAGCCAGTTCTGGATCTGGACGCGCAATTCGCTGATCATCGCCATCGGCACGACGCTGGTCGGCCTGGCGCTGGCCGTCCCGGCCGGCTACGCCTATAGCCGCTATGACTTCGCCGGCCGCAAGGGGTCCATGTTCGCGTTCCTGCTCGTGCAGATGTTCCCGGGCATCATCATCCTGGTGCCCTATTTCATGGTTATGAAAACGCTGGGGCTGCTCAACACCAGCATCGGACTGATCATCGTCTACTCGGTCACCGCCCTGCCCCTTTGCGTCTGGATGCTGAAGGGGTTCTTCGACACGGTGCCCCGCGCCCTTGAAGAGGCGGCCCTGCTCGATGGCTGCACGCAGCTCGAAGTGTTTTTCCGAATCGTACTGCCCCTTTCCCTGCCGGCGGTGGGCATGACGGCGCTGTTTTCCTTCATCGCCGCCTGGAACGAGTTCCTCCTGGCGCTGGTGTTTAACACCTCCAACGACCGTTACACGCTGCCCGTGGGCCTGTCGTCCATGATTCCGGCGAATGGTCAGCTCTGGGGTGATTTCGCGGCCGCCAGCATCGTGGTGAGCATCCCGGTCGTGGTGCTGTTCATGCTGTTCCAGCGCTCCCTGATCCAGGGTTTGAGTGCGGGCAGCGTCAAGGGATAAGACCAGGAATGGGTGAACTATGTCAGCGGTAAGCTTTGAAAAAACCACAAAAATCTATGATGACGGCACCGTCGGGCTCGATCACCTGGACCTGCAGGTCGACGAGGGCGAGTTTCTGGTCCTGCTCGGTCCTTCGGGCTGCGGCAAGTCCACAGCCCTGCGCCTGCTCGCCGGTCTCGAGGACATCAGCAGTGGCGCCATCCGCATCGGTGGAACGTGTGTCAACGATCTCCCGCCGGGCGCGCGCGGCCTGGGGATGGTCTTCCAGTCTTATGCGCTCTACCCCCACATGTCCGTGCGCGATAACCTGAGCTTCGGCCTGCGCCGCATGAAAAAGGCTGAGCGATTGGCCGACAGTGAGATCGATGCCCGGGTCATGGTAGCGGCGGAAATGCTGGACCTGCACAAGGCGCTGGAGAAAAAGCCCCGCGAGCTGTCTGGGGGACAGCAACAGCGCGTCGCCATCGGGCGGGCCCTGGTTCGGCGGCCCGGCGTCCTGCTCATGGACGAGCCACTGTCCAACCTCGATGCAAAGCTTCGCAACCGTATGCGCTTTGAGCTCCGTCGACTCCACGAAATGCATGGGACAACCACGCTCTACGTCACCCATGACCAGGTTGAGGCGATGACCCTCGCGGACCGAATCGCCATTCTCAAGGATGGCAAGCTTCAGCAGCATGCGCAGCCGCTGGCGGCCTACCAACAGCCAGCCAACGCCTTTGTGGCTTCCTTCCTCGGCACGCCCGCCATGAACCTGATCGAGGGCGAGGCACGCGATGGACGCTTTCATGCCGGCGCCCTCTCCTTCGACCTCCCCGAGCACCTCGGCGACGCCCAGGGCAAGGGCGTTTTTGGCTTGCGGCCGGAAAACACGCGCATGGGCAGTGCGAGCTCATCAAAGGGCGTACGGTTTCGGCTCGGCGGTGTTGAGCACCTGGGCGGCGAACGCGTTTACCACCTGGAAGCCGGCGGACACTGGATCAAGGCGCTCTGGCGCCGCACCTCGGGCAGCCAGGAGTCGCCAAGCGGCGAGACCGGTCGCGAACTGCGTGTGCGCCTTGACGATCCGTCGGCACAGTTTTTCAAGGAATGAGTATGGATGACATCAATCGAAGCGAAACCGGCATGGCGAGGCAGTCACACAAACCCAACGCGGTGTCTGGCAAGGAATGGTGGCGGGGCAAGGTGATCTACCAGATCTATCCGCGCAGCTTCATGGACAGCAACGGCGACGGCATTGGTGACCTGAACGGCATCACGGGCAAGCTCGGCTACGTGGCCGATCTCGGCGTTGAAGGCATCTGGATTTCGCCGTTTTTTACCTCGCCCATGAAGGACTTCGGCTACGACGTCGCCGACTACTGGGACGTGGACCCGGTGTTCGGCACGCTGGCGGACTTTGACCGGCTCGTCGCACGGGCCCATGAGCTGAACCTCAAGGTCATCATCGACCAGGTGTACTCGCACACCTCGGACCAGCACCCCTGGTTCACGGAGAGTCGAGAAAGCGCCGATAGCACCAAAGCGGACTGGTACGTCTGGCATGACCCGAAGCCCGATGGCTCACCACCGAACAACTGGCTATCGGCCTTCGGGGGCCCCGCCTGGACCTGGGATGGTCGCCGGCGCAAGTACTACCTGCACAATTTCCTCGCCACGCAGCCGGACCTGAACCTGCATAGCGTTGAGGTCCAGGACGCGCTGATCGATGTGATGCGGTTCTGGCTGGAGCGCGGCGTGGACGGATTCCGCCTGGACGCCATCAACCTCGGCATGCATGACCCGCAGCTCCGGGACAATCCACCCGTTCCGGCTGACGGTGGACCGATCATCAAGCCGTACTACATGCAGCAGCACAAGTGGAATCTCAGCCATGACGACATGCCTGCTTTCCTGGCTCGGCTGCGGTCCGCAGCAAACGAGTACGGTGCGGTCTATACGGTCGCCGAGGTCGGCGGCGTGGACGTCCGCCCCGTGCAGATGGCCTACACCAGCGAGGACCGGCACCTGAGCTCGGCCTACAGCTTCGAGTTCCTGTCACCGGTCATGCCAACGGCTGAACAGGTGTTCGAGTCTCTGGATCCCTGGCCCGACGACCCGCAGGACGGCTGGCCGGCCTGGGCCTTTTCAAACCACGATGCAGAGCGCATTGCGAACCGCTGGAACGGTGGTGAAATTGACCCGGCCTGGGCGCGCTTCATGGGCCTGCTGTTGCTCAGCCTCCGCGGCAACATCTTCATCTACCAGGGCGAGGAACTCGGCCTGCCCCAGGCCCAGGTACCCTTTGAGCACCTGCAGGACCCGGAAGCCATCGCAAACTGGCCGAACACCATGGGCCGGGACGGGGCGCGGACTCCCCTGCCCTGGGTGTCCGATCACGCCCTGGGCGGCTTTAGCAGCGCCGAGCCCTGGTTGCCCATGGATCCGCAGCATCTGCCCTTGGCCGTTGCCGAGCAAGAAGAAGATGCAGAGTCCACGCTGAACTGGTATCGACGGCTGGTACGCCTGCGCCATGACTCGAAGGCCCTGCTGGCCGGTACGATCCGCTTCCTTGATGCGCCTGAAGGGGTGCTGGCCTTCGCACGAGAACTGCCTGACGACGCAGCAGCCGATTGCATCGTGGGCGTATTCAATCTGGGCAATGAAACCGTTGACTGGGCGCCGGATGCGGACAGCGCTGTCGTGCTGATGGGCGTCCCAGCGCTGGCGGCCAACGCGACAGCGCCGCGCACGCTGGCACCGGCCTCAGGCTACCTCGCGCGCTGCTCCGCGATCACACATCGAACGCACCCGAAAGCCGGTCAGCTTCAGACCGACGGTGAGGGCTCCTTATGAGCCACCGGAACCTGCACGATCCCTTCCGCGAAGCGCGCGAAGAAACGGGTGTACTCGAATCTGACTTCGTCGGTGAGAACGTCCCCATGATCCTGCGCTACGACGAACTGCAGACAGCGGCGCGGGATTTTGAGACGTTCAGCTCCGATGCGCCTTTCCGTGTGCCGGTGCCCGCGGAGGACGCCGTGCGCCCGGTTCGGCAGCTGCCGATCGAGACGGACCCGCCGCAACATACGGACTACCGGATCATTGTCCAGCCGTTCTTCAGCCGTCCCCGGTCGCCGGAGATGGCGGCGGAGATCGCACCCGTCGTCGCCGCTGCCCTTGACGCGGTGATCGACGCCGGGCCCACAGAAATGGCCCTGGACTTTGCCCTGCCCCTGCAGTCGCGGGCATTGACCGTGCTCCTGCGCATGCCCATGGAGGCCGCCGAGGAGTGGATCAGCTGGGGCCGCCACGTATTCCATGGCGACGACCTGCCCAGCGATCAAAAGGGCGGCGTCCTGCACGCCTATCTTGAGCGGCAGTTTGACCGGGTCGAGGCGGAAGCACGCTCCGAATCCGGTCCCGGCGACGACCTGTTCAGCGCCCTGGCACGGGCGGAGTACCGTGGCCGGCGTCTGAACCGTGACGAGATGATCGGCTTTGCCAACCTGGCCTTCGCAGGGGGCCGCGACACGGTCATCAACCTCGTCGCCTTCACGCTCGTGCATTTTGCCGAGCACCCGGAGGATTTCGAGCGGCTTCGCAACGGTGACGAGCGCCTCATCCGCAGCACCATCGAGGAATTCGTGCGCGTCGCCTCGCCGCTGACCTTTATCGGGCGAGTCTGTCCCCACGGTGCGAACGTGAACGGCGCCGAGGTACCGCCGGACCATCGGGTGGGCCTGTGCTGGGCCTCCGCAAACCGGGACGCCACGGTGTTCGAAGCACCCGACGAGGTCCGCATCGACCGCAAGCCCAATCGCCACCTGGGGTTTGGCTGGGGCGCCCATACCTGCCTCGGGGCCTTTCATGCGCGGCTCGTGCTGCGTACGCTGATCGCGCAACTGTGCGAGCGCGTCGCGCGGCTGGAGATACACGATGCGGAGCCGGCCTGGGAAGACTGGCCCGCCTATCGCCGGCAGAACGGTTACGAATCCCTGATCATGACGCTGCATGGGCGTTGACCACGCCCTTACCCAGAACCTGTTGTCTACGGTGATCACAATGACAAGACTACTTGGCTCATTCCTCGTCCTGCTTGCCCTGGGTTCTCCGCTCCATGCGGAGGACCGCCTGCCCAACATCGTGTTGCTGGTCGGGGACGATCATGGCTACGACTATTTCGGCTTCATGGGTGACGAGCACGTCGTGACACCCACCATGGACGCCATCGCGGAGGGCGGCTTCGTGTTTACCCAGGGACACACGGCCACGCCGTACTGCCGCCCTTCCCTGCGCGCGATCATTACCGGTCTGCACCCGGTGCAGTACGCCCACCAGAAGAACGCCTACGTGGAGCGGCGCCGGGGCGAGGACAAGGTGCACGCCATGGGCGCTACGGAGCGGGCCCAGTGGCAGGCCGTGGCGGAGGCCGACGCCATGAGCGAGATTCACACCCTGCCTCGCCGGCTCCAGGAGCTGGGCTACGCGAGCTGGGAAGGCGGCAAGTGGTGGGAGCGCACCTACCGCAATGGCGGCTTCACCGAGGGCATGACCGACGGCTGGGACTTCTCCAAGTGGGGCACGAATGAGTGGTTTTACCAAATGTGGGGCTCGGAGGGAGAGGACCTGGTGCGCAAGACCATGGACCCCCTCTTTGATTTTATCGACCGGCACCAGGATCAGCCCTTCCTGGTGTGGTTTGGTCCGGCCCTGCCCCACGTCCCCCTCGACGCACCCTACGAATACACGAAGTTCTACGAGCATAAGAACCTCTCGAACTCCGCCAAGGCCTACTACGCAAACATCACCTGGTGGGATGACGGCGTAAGCCGGCTCATGGACCATATCCAGTCCCGGGGTCTGCTCGAGGACACCCTGTTCATCTACATGACCGACAACGGTTGGGACCAGGAACCCCACGACGAATACCAGGCCGAGCCGGGCGGCAGCTACAACGACGTGCCCTACGGCAGCGGTGGCTTCAAGGGCAAAGGTACCCTTTATGATACCTCCTTCCGCTCGCCGTTGATCTTCTACTGGAACGGTCGCATCAGCGGCAGCTTCAACACGACGACCCTCGTCACGGCCATGGACATTGTGCCGACGGTACTGGACATCGTGGGGCTGCCCATTCCCGACGAACTGCCCGGCCGCTCCCTGTGGACCGGGCTCCAGGGCGGTCTCATGGACGAGCGCACGGAGATCGTCGG